>CALBND010000130.1 GCA_937896305.1 uncultured Actinomycetes bacterium | reverse complement strand
AATAAATTAATGTTAACTGAAAAACCTAAACTGGGAATTGAGCTTTTAGTTGATACAGGAGTTGCAGAATATTTTTTGCCAGAGCTTCCAGCATTAAAACTTGAAATAGATGAACACCATCACCATAAAGATGTTTATCAACACAGTTTAACTGTTTTAGAACAAGTAATTGATTTAGAAGAAAGTCACGAACCAACATTAGAACCAGATTTAGCTTTAAGAATTGCAGCTTTATTGCATGATATTGGTAAACCTAAAACAAGAAAATTTGAAGCAGACTCCAGAGTTTCATTTCATCACCATGAAGTGGTTGGTGCCAGATTAGCTAAAAAAAGATTAGAAAAATTAAGATATTCAAAAGATTTAATTGAAGAAATTTGTTCGTTAATTGAATTACATTTACGTTTTCATGGATACGGTGAAGGCAAATGGACTGACTCTGCAGTTAGAAGATATGTCAGAGATGCTGATTCTTGTTTATTAAAGTTGCATAAATTAACTAGAGCCGATTGCACAACCAGAAATGAAAAGAAGGCAGAACGTTTAGGAAAAGCCTACGATGATTTAGAAGATCGAATTATTGAATTAGGAAAATTAGAAGAGCTAAAAAGTATGCGACCAGAACTTGATGGACAAGAAATCATGAAAATTCTTGACATTAAACCGAGTCCAAAAGTTGGTCAGGCATATCAATTTTTACTTGATTTAAGGCTAGATCAAGGAATATTGGGTGAGGAAAAAGTTAAAGCAGAACTACTCAACTGGTGGGCACAAAACAAGTAAGTGCTTTAAGATTGATGCTATGTCAAGTGTGAGCCAAGCAGAAATATTAGATCCCTCAATTCCTAGAGACGTCATTAACTATGCACTGCAAAGAAGATCTTCTGTACAGGCTTGGAAAAATGGCAGAGTTTTAAGAACAGATTTATGTGATGCTGATCCATATCTAAAAAAAGCTTCTAAATATCACGGAATTGCCTCGAATAGAATTTGCCCAGTGTGTGAAACAGTTACCTTGGTAGATATTTCTTATGTTTTTGGTAAAGAACTTGGACCATTCTCAGGTCGCATTAAGAATCCTGCGCAATTATTACAAATGAGTAAAGAACATGGACAAATAAAGGTATTTGTTGTGGAAGTATGTCAAGGTTGTAACTGGAATCATTTACATTCTTCATACATATTGGGAGATGGACGTAGCAGACGTCCGTTACGAAAACCTGCGGATTGGTTGGATTAATTGTCTACACGTGGCAAACCCATGCCTAGTCGACCGCAAAGAAGACCACGTAAAAAAAGATCTAAAAAACAACAATGGCGTTTCATTGGCGGAGTTGTAACACTGGGATTGATCGGATCAGTAGTTCTTGGCGCACTTTTAGCTTTTGCAGTTTCTGTGACAGAAATTCCAACTCCTAAAGAAGTTGCCAGAGCACAAACCACAATCGTCTTATGGTCAGATGGCGAAAGAGAGATGGGAAGATTTGGAGAATTTAATAGAACAGATGTTTCATTTGATCAAATTCCTGAAAATGTCAGAGTTGCTGTTTTAGCAGCAGAAGATAGAAACTTTTATAAACATAACGGATTTTCGGTAACAGGTTTTGCTCGAGCAATTTTGGTAAACGTGTTTTCTGGATCCCGCGTTGGTGGTTCAACTATTACTCAACAATATGCAAAATTAGCATTTTTAACCCAAGATAAAACTGTGATTAGAAAAGCTAAAGAATTAGTTTTGGCCATAAAACTTGAATCTGTGGAATCTAAAGATCAAATATTGGAAAACTATTTGAACACCGCATATTTTGGTCGAGGCGCTTATGGTGTGCAGGCAGCAGCCCGTGCTTATTTCGG
>CALBND010000129.1 GCA_937896305.1 uncultured Actinomycetes bacterium | reverse complement strand
CTGGCCCGCCTAGTTACTCTCAAATAATTATCCATCAAATCAACATGTGAATTAGTATTTAAAATATTTGCCAAAACAGAAATCTCTGTAATATCTGTTGGTAGTTGATCATTTACCTTAGCTCTGGCTAGCATTTGGGCATTTCTTAATTTAGTAGCCAATAACCAAGCTTGTCGTAATGCTTCTGCATCTGCTTCAGAAATTAATTCTGCTTCGACGCATGATTTTAAAGCAGGAAGTGTGGCAGTGTTTCTGATGTTTGTTAATTTATGCCCATGTTGCATCTGCAAAAGCTGAACAACCCATTCGACATCACTTAAACCACCTCGACCTAATTTGGTGTTTAAATTAATATCAGCACCTCTAGGCAGTCTTTCTGCTTCCATTCGTGCTTTGATTCTTCTCATTTCTCGAAGGTTTTCCTCACTTACTCCATTAATGGGATAGCGGGTTTTATCTATGGCGTTAATGAATTTTTCCCCTAAAGCTAAATCACCTGCAACCGGTATGGCTCTTAATAAAGCTTGGGCTTCCCAAGCAGCAGACCATTTATCGTAATAAGAAATATAGGAATCAAGTGTTCTAATTAAAGGACCATTCTTGCCCTCTGGCCTTAAATCGGCATCTATTTCTAATGCTGGATCATTTGATGGTTGCATTAATAATGTTCTTAACCTGTTTGCTACATCTAAAGCACTTTTTTCAGCATCTAATTCATCTGCTCCAGGATTTATTTCATGCACGAATAAAACATCAGCATCACTGCCATAACCTAATTCAAAGCCACCAAATCTGCCCACGGCAATAATTGAAATTTTGGTTGGAATTGGTTTATTTCTTTCAGTCTCTATTTCCAGAATGGCTGCTTGCAATGCAGTGTTGATGACTACAGCGTTTACTTGGCTTAAGGCTTGACCAACTTCTGCGACATTTAATCTGCCAGCTAAGTCTGCTGTGGCAGTTCTTAATAACTCTCTTCTTCTAAATGCTCTAGCTGCTGAAACTATATTGGTGGGAGTTTCATGTCTTGCCAAGACTGCATGCATTTCAACTTCGTATTGTTCGCGTGTTCTAGGGGTTAATTCTTCAAGATTTCCTAACATCGAAACTGCTTCTGGTGCACTCATTAAAAGATCTGTGGCATATCTACTTGAAGTTAAGATTCGTGCCATTAATTCAGCAGCAGCTGATTCATCACGCAATAGTCTTAAAAACCAAGGAGTGCTACCTAGGGCATCACTTAATCTTCTAAATGAAAGCAGTGCTAAATCTGGTTCTGCTCCATCGGCAAACCAAGATAACAACACTGGTAATAATGTTTTTTGAATTACTGCTCGTCTAGAAACCCCATTTGTTAAAGCTTCAATATGTTGTAGTGCAGCTGCTGGGTCTTTGTAGCCAAGGGCATTTAGGCGAGAATTTGCTTCAGAAATTGTTAAACGAGCACTACCAGCATCAAGTCTGGCCACAGCATTAAGAAGTGGGCGGTAAAAAAGTTTTTCGTGAATTCTTCGAACTTCTAATTGATGTTTTCGCCATTGTTTTTCTAAATCCTTGGCAGATTCGGCCATAAAGCCTAAGGATCGTCCAAGTTTTCTTAATTCACTTTCACTTTCTGGCAAAACGTGTGTACGAGAAAGTTTTTGTAACTGGATTCGATGTTCCAGAGTTCTTAAGAATGTATAAGCATTTGAAAAAGTGCTCGCATCTTCTCGCCCGATATAGCCCCAGGTCGCTAATTGATCTAATGCCTGCAAAGTATTAGCACTTCTAACCATCGCGTCACTTCGTCCGTGTACTAGCTGCAAAAGTTGCACAGCAAATTCAACGTCTCTTAAGCCACCAGGGGCAAGTTTTATTTCTCGTTCCCCAATACGATTATCAATATTTTCCTCTACCCTTTTACGCATTTTTTGTACATCGTCAACAAAATTTTCTTTATTTGCTACTTGCCAAACAAAAGGTAAGACTGAGTCCAAATAGTTATTTCCTAAATCGATATCTCCAGCGCTAAATCTTGCTTTAAGTAAAGCCTGAAATTCCCATGTTTGGGCCCAGCGTTGATAGTAATCAACATGTTGTTCCACTGTTCGAACTAATGAACCTGCTTTTCCTTCAGGTCTAAGGGCAGCATCAACTTCCCAAATTTCGCCACCTTCTGTTGCCACAGATACATATTGCATTAAATCTTGGGCGATTGTAGTTGCAGCTGCGATTGCTTGTGTTTGATTTGTTCCATTTATTGCACTGGCACAAAAAATAACATCAACATCTGAAACATAGTTAAGTTCTTGTCCGCCAGCTTTGCCCATAGCAATAATGGCCAAATTAGTAAGCTTAGCTAATTCTGGATATTTTCTTAATGAATTATTTAGCGATGCCTGCAAAACGGCGTCTGCACATTCAGCCAATTCAGCTGCAATATCTCTTAATGGCCAATGGGCACAAATATCTCTAGTGGCAATTGCCAAAATGACATTTCTGTAAGCCCTTACAAGTTCAGCTCGATTTTTTTGGCAAGCTTGATCAAATAGTTTTATTAGTTCAGCTTTTTCATAACTTTTATCAATTGCTTTAACAGTCAGTAAAATATGGGAATCTTCAGGATATGTAACTAAATATTCACCTAAACCTTGAGAGGATCCTAAAATACTAAATAATCTAAACCTTGCTTCAGTGTTATTTAAGATATTTTCAAATATTTTATTGTTTTTTTCAGTAATCCGAACTAACAGCAATAGTGCTTGATCAGGGTCAGCTACTTTACTTAAATCCTCAATAATTGATTCAATTGCTAAACCAGTCTTTAATGATTGTATTAAAGTTAAAGCTTTTTCTGGATCAATAAACCCCGCGCGCACCAGCAATCCGGTTTCAATAACCGGCTGTTTGCTCATTTCTTTAGTTTACTCGCAAAATCAACCACAGTTTCGGCAAAGGAAATACCTAAAGCTCGCCAAGTATTCTTCATTCCCTCACCAAATTGTGCAAATTGCTTTTTAATCGAATCATCTGTTATACCAAGGGATTTTCTAACCTCATCTTCACTGACCAACCAGTCACTCATGATGTTCCAGTCGGTTTCAGGGTGAAACTGCAAACCCCAAGCATTTTTACCAAGAATAAAAGCTTGCACCTGACAGTCATCACTTGTGACAAGTAGTTTCGCATTTTCAGGCAGTTTAGTTATTGCATCTTGATGATATTGGGGAACTGGTATCGCAACTCCTGGTTCCACAACATTTGAAAGCAAACAATCATCTTTAGTTTCGGATAGAAATTCCACAAAACCTACCCCAATTTCTGGTTTATCTGTTCGACTCACTTCCCCACCATTTGCTTGCGCTAATAATTGGCCACCTAGGCAAACACCTAAAGTTGGGGTTTCATCTTTCACCACATTTTTCATAAGTATTTTTAAATCTTTTAACCAAGGCCACTGATCCTCATCGTGCACACCTCTGGATCCACCTAAAACAATTAATCCTTCATGATTTGTTAACTCTTGTGGAACAAGGTCTCCCTTGAAGGGATAAATAACTTCAATGCCCACCCCGCGTTCAAATAACCAATCTTCTAAATATCCAATTGGTGCATCAAGTTCATTTTGCACAACTAGCACAATGGGTGTGGTTTTACTCATGGCTAAATCTTACTTATATGGGGTTAGACGAGATAGCGCCCTTACACCTAGTTCCCCGTATTTAATTTCAAATAAAGTTAAATCTTAAGGTCTAAAGATCATTCCAAAAAAGTTCTTAACTTTCACTGTCAGACTCTTTACAGTCTCCACAAATGGACTGGATTCTTTTACGCCATCGTCAATAGCTCCTGCTGCAACTATATATCCATCAGCAGTAAGTGCCGATTCCACATCATTATCAATATTATTTTTTAATGAATCTTCTGATTCGTAATTTAGCTTAACCCAGTTCTCATATTCAACTGAAATTGCTTTTGGGCTATCAACAGACTCTTGTAACATTTTAATTTTTACAGACATATCGTTTACTGCAGAGGACTTAAAATCTGTTTCGATATTTATAAAACCTGTATCAATTCTTTCACCATCAGATACGGCTTTAGATGGAACAAGTTTTTTCTTTATTGTAGTTGTTCCATTTTGAGTTGTTTCTGAACTCTTTAAATCAAAAGTATTATCAGAGGCGTTCCATTTAACGCTTCCATTATTTTTTGTAACTGTTTTGCCATCACTATCTTGTTCATAATAATGTCCACTATATCCAGCAACGTTTCCATCACTGGTGGCTTTAGTTTGAAACCTTAAATTACAATTTTTGCAACCCATATAATCACCAGGAAGCACTCCCGCCCAAGATCCACTTGGACCACAAACATCAACTGTGCAAACCACTACCCCGTGAACAAAACCTTCAGAATCAACTACAGCCCATCCACCAACACCTTCAGATGCTTCTGCTGGGGGGACATACGCTTCTTCAACCGCTGGTATATCTTCAACTACTACTACTGCATCTTCAGCATAAACTGGAGAAGTAAAAGCAAAAGTTAAAATAAAACCTAATAATAATTTACTAAACATAGTGACCTACCTTCAGTTTCATCATAGAGACAAAATTGTATTCCAAACAATTAATTGCAAATTTATTACCAATTAACTTAAATTATTCAAAATAAATTAGGTTAATTAGGTCATATTGGACATATTTAAGCCATAAAAAGCCTTAATAATTTTGTGCCAATTTTGTGCCACTTTAGAGGTTTTTATAAGTTTTTATGAGGGGATTTAAAAGTACATTCAATCTTAAAATAGATAGAATTATTGAAAATCCCTCATAGAAATTTAAATCTGATAGTCATCATCACTACAAAACAGGTAAATAGCGATCAAGTTCCCATTGGGTAACTTGTTTACGGTATTCATCCCATTCACTTCTCTTATTTCTTAAGAAGTAATCAAAAACGTGCTCACCCAAAGTTTCTGCAACTAGTTCACTTTTTTCCATAACCTTGATTGCCTCATCTAATGAAGTTGGAAGAGGTGTTATCCCTAGTGCTCTTCTTTCAGCATCTGTTAGCGACCAAACATCATCTTCAGCCCCTTGAGGAAGTGAATAGTTTTCTTCTATTCCTTTTAATCCTGCCGCTAACAAAACTGAGTAAGCAAGATAAGGATTAGCAGCAGAATCAAGTGCTCGGTATTCAATTCTGGTTGATTGTCCCTTCGATGGTTTATACATAGGAACTCGAACTAAGGCTGATCTGTTGTTATGTCCCCAACAAACATAAGCAGGAGCTTCCCCACCACCTGTTAAACGTTTGTATGAATTGACATATTGATTTGTCACAGCAGTAAATTCTGGGGCATGTTTTAAGATACCTGCAATAAAAGATCTACCAACTTTACTTAATTGATATTCAGCACCTGGTTCATGAAATGCATTCTTATCTCCTTCAAAAAGCGACAAATGTGTGTGCATACCTGAACCTGGATAGTCTCTAAAAGGTTTAGGCATAAAAGATGCCCGAACTCCTTCTGAAAGTGCAACTTCTTTAACCACTAAACGAAAAGTCATAATGTTATCGGCTGTGCTTAAGGCATCTGCGTAACGCAAATCAATTTCTTGCTGTCCAGGTCCACCTTCATGATGTGAGAACTCAACAGAAATTCCCATAGCTTCCAACATTGTGATGGCATTTCTTCTAAAGTCATAACCTGGCCCAGAAGCTGACTGATCAAAATATCCGACATGATCAACTGGTACAGGAACTTTTACATTGTGCGCATTTTTATCATCTTCAAATAAATAAAATTCAATTTCAGGATGAGTATAAAAAGTAAAACCCATGTCAGCTGCTTTTGCCATTGTTCTTTTTAAAACCCAACGAGGATCTGCATATGAAGGTGAGCCATCAGGCATTTGAATGTCACAAAACATTCTTGCCACTCCTGGTCCCTCACTTCGCCAAGGAAGTAATTGAAAAGTTGCAGGATCTGGTTTCGCTAACATGTCTGATTCATAAACTCTGGCAAAACCTTCGATGGCTGAACCATCAAAACCAATACCTTCATCAAAGGCTGCTTCTAATTCGGCAGGGGCCACGGCCACTGATTTTAAGGAACCGATCACATCGGTGAACCATAAACGTACGAAGCGAATATCTCGCTCTTCAATTGTTCTTAATACAAAATCTGCTTGTTTGTCCATAACCCCCATTGTGCCCTATGAATGTTTCGTGTGTGTTACAGAAAAAATTGGACTCTGCCCACTGGAATACACTTATATATATGTCAATCAAGGTGGCCTTGGCCCAAGTAAACCCTTGCGTGGGTGATTTAAGTGGCAATGCGGCCTTAATTAGAAACTTTTCTCAAAAAGCAGCAGAACTAGGTGCTGACTTGGTTAGTTTTCCAGAAATGGTTTTAACCGGTTATCCAATTGAAGATCTATCTTTAAGAAAATCTTTCCAAGAAGCT
This sequence comes from uncultured Actinomycetes bacterium, assembly GCA_937896305.1. GTDB lineage: Bacteria > Actinomycetota > Actinomycetes > S36-B12 > UBA5976 > ATZT02. Next base: position 3,813 of record CALBND010000129.1, on the reverse strand, counting down.
TCCAAAAAAGCATTGGAACAACTGGCAAAAGATTTGGTAGTTGATGGGTTAAAAGACTTAACAGTTGTTGTTGGATATTTAGATGCCACGGGTGAAAAATCTGGTTTGGGAGTTCCCGCTGGAGCACCACAAAACGCTGCTGCAGTTATTAAAGATGGAAAAATAATTAGTAAATACATAAAACATCATCTTCCTAATTATGGTGTTTTTGATGAGTACCGATACTTTGTGCCAGGAGCAGAAACCTGTTTCTTTGAAGTCAATGGGGTAAAAGTTTCTTTGGCAATTTGTGAAGATATTTGGCAAGATGGTGGACCAGTTGCACAAATTGCTCAACTAAAATCTGATCTACTTTTAGTAATCAATGGATCTCCATACGAATATGGTAAAGATGATGCCCGTCTAGCTTTGGTGCAAAAAAGAGCTAAAGAAATAAATGCGCCCCTAGCTTATGTCAACATGGTTGGTGGACAAGACGAATTAGTTTTTGATGGTGACTCAATTGTGGTTAACCCAGATGGGTCTATTGCTAATAGAGCTAGCCAATTTGTGGAAGAAATAATTTTATTCGAAGTAACCCCTGGTCAACCTGTAACAAAATCAGTTGTTAGAGAAAGAAATGATGATTTAGCTGAAGTTTATCAAGCACTGGTCATGGGTTTAAGAGATTATGTTTTAAAAAATAGTATGGATTCAATAGTTCTGGGTTTAAGTGGCGGTATTGATTCAGCACTAGTTGCAGTAATTGCTGTAGCTGCACTTGGAGCCAATAATGTTAACGGAGTAGCAATGCCCAGCCAGTATTCTTCAACTCATTCAATAACTGATGCTAAAGACTTAGCCAAGCGCACGGGTTTAAATTTCAGAGAAGTTCCAATAAAACCAATGTTTGAGGCCTACCAAGATTCTTTATCTTTAACAGGTTTAGCGGAAGAAAATTTACAAGCAAGACTTAGAGGCATGATCTTGATGGGGATTTCTAACCAAGAAGGACATTTAGTTCTTGCTACAGGAAATAAAAGTGAATTAGCAGTTGGTTATTCAACTATTTATGGTGATGCTGTGGGTGGTTTTGCACCTATCAAAGATGTACCAAAAACTTTAGTTTGGCAATTAGCCAAATGGAGAAACCAGCAACTTGGTAATCCACCAATTCCTGAATCAAGTATTGAAAAAGAACCAAGTGCTGAATTAAGACCAGGCCAACTTGATACCGATTCATTACCAGATTATGAAAAACTTGATCCAATTATCAATGCATATGTGGAACAAGATCAGGGTGCTTTTGAAATGGCTACCAAAGGAATAGATAAATCTTTGATTGAAAAAGTGTTGAAAATGATTGATCAAGCAGAATATAAAAGACGCCAATATCCGCCAGGAACAAAGATTTCTATTAAGGCCTTTGGACGAGATAGACGTCAACCAATAACCAACAAATGGAGAGAAAGTCTCTAATCTCTAACCCCTTAGTGCCAGTTTTAAGTAAAGTCTGACAGAATTAAATCACTACCTAGATAAATCCGGGGACCAAGTAATTGGCTTCGAGAGGAAAATGGTTATGACACGTATTTCTATTAATGATCTTTCATCATTCAAACAAACAAAAAAACGTTTCACAATGTTAACTAGTTATGACTCACTTACAGCTTCTCTTTTTGATGAATTAGATATCCCTGTTTTGTTAGTAGGTGATTCTGCAGCAAATCTTGTTTTTGGGCACGACACCACAATTCCTGTCACTGTGGAAGATATGTTGCCGATTGTTAATGCGGTAGCAAGATCAACTAAAAAAGCAATGATCGTTGCAGATATGCCTTTTGGTTCCTACCAAACTTCTAAAACCCAAGCACTTGAATCTGCAACCAAATTTCTTAAAGCAGGTGCCCAAGCAATAAAACTTGAAGGCGGACAAAGAGTTAGCGAAACTATCACTTCTTTAGTTGAAGCTGGAATTCCAGTGATGGGCCATCTTGGATTAACTCCACAATCGGTAAATGCTTTTGGTGGTTACAAAGTTCAAGGCCGCGGTGAAAAAGCAAACCAAATATTGGAAGATGCAAAAGTGTTAGAAAAAGCAGGGGCTTTCTCAATAGTTTTAGAGGCTATCCCTGCAGATTTAGCTAAAGAAATCACAAATTCAATTTCCATTCCCACAATCGGAATTGGAGCAGGACCTGACACCGATGGACAAGTTATGGTTTGGCAGGACTTGGTTGGATTAACCCCTGATCCAAAACCTAAGTTTGTGAAAAGATATTTAAATCTTCGGGAAGAAATATCAAAAGTTGTAAAAGAATTTAGCCAAGATGTGGAATCTGGTAAATATCCAGATGCCGATCATCTATATAAATAGTTTTACCTATTTATAGTCAACCACGTTTGATTTAATTACCCCAATGCCATCAATTCCAGTTTCTACAACTTGACCAGCTTTCAAATACTTCTCAGGTTTAAAGCCCATTCCCACACCTTCAGGTGTACCAGTGTTTATGATGTCTCCAGCATTTAATTGCATAAATTGACTTACGTACCAAATGCAATAGTCAACATCAAAAATCAAATCACTAGTTCTAGAATCTTGTCTTTTTTCTCCATCAACATTTGTCCACAATCTGACATCACTTGCGTCAAATGAGTCTTCAGTAATGATCCAAGGACCAATTGGATTGTAGTTAGGAAATGATTTACCTTTGACCCATTGACCAGATCTTTCTAATTGCCAATGTCTTTCACTAATGTCTTGTGAGATTGTGTATCCCAAAATGTAATTCTTTGAATCTTTGGGTGAATCCAAATACAAAGCGTCTTTGCTTATCACCACACAAAGTTCTACTTCATAATCTGTTTTAACTGAATTTGGTGGGATAATAATGTCATCAAATCCACCCACCACAGTGTCTGGGGCTTTCATGAAAATAATTGGTTCAACAGGTGGCTCAACTCCAGCTTCTTTGGCATGTTTGGCGTAATTAAGACCTACACAAATTGCTTTAGTAGGTCTTGCAAGTGGCGAACCTAATCTGTAATCAGAGATCTTAACTTTTGGTTTATTATCTAAATCAATTTTTCTTAATTTTTCAATTGCCCCGTTTGAAAGAGTTTCACGATTAAAATCAGCAACTACGTCATCAACAAAAACCGCTTCAGTATCACTAATTACTATGGCTGGTTTCTCAAAACCAAATTTACCTAAACGAGCTAATTTCAATTCAAATCCCTTCGCTGCGTTTAGATTACTGGTTTATCCAACTCCAGAACAGAGCCCCTAAGGAGTCGCTCATTGCACAGCCATGATGCTTATTTGGACTATGATTTCGAATTAAAGGAGAGTCCCAGTGATATTTGACGTCGTTGTAGAAATCCCGGCAGGTAGTCGCAACAAATACGAAATTGATCATCGCACTGGCGAAGTTCGACTTGATCGAATGCTCTTTACCGCAACTCGATTTCCACATGATTATGGTTATGTAAAAAATACGCTCTCAAATGATGGCGATCCACTCGATGCATTAGTCATGCTCGATGAACCAACATTTCCTGGCTGCGTTGTTTCTTGTCGAGTCATCGGAATGTTTCGTATGACCGATGAAAAGGGTGGCGATGACAAACTTCTCTGTGTTGCAGCTGGAGATATTCGCAAATCAAATTTAACTGATCTCAAAGATGTTCCGATGTATGAATTAGAAGAAATTAAGCACTTCTTTGAAGTGTATAAAACCCTCGAACCAGGCAAAGAAGTTCACGGTGGTGAGTGGGTCGGCTATGACGCCGCAGAGCTCGAAATTAACGCGTCATATAAAAGATACAAAG
>CALBND010000128.1 GCA_937896305.1 uncultured Actinomycetes bacterium | reverse complement strand
ATATGTAAGAGAGCAATTAGTGGCAGCTAAACTTGTTGGTTTAGATCCTGAAATATGTCCTAAAAACGTTGTCGAGTTAAATCAATATTATGTTGATAAAAAACAATCATTAATAGCTGATAAAGCAGTAAGACAATCAGCCAGATTTATATTTATGCCACCGATGAATAAATTCTTTAGATACCTAACTCCTTCTCAAGGATTATGGGTCATTGTGGCAAGTCTGTCATTTGCATCACTGCCTCGCTGGGTTAGAAAAATGTATGGTGATTCTTGGCGTGGAGCAACACTGGCTGGACCAAAATTTGCTGATGCAACAACAAATTTAAATTTAAGAATTATTCGAAATCTGCTTTTAAAATTACCTGACAAAGCTAAAAAGGGGCCACACGTTCAAGCAGCGGAATTAAGAATAAAACAAAAAATTAATTTAGTTCGCTAGTTTTTATTTCTTCTCTATAGTTTCTAATGGCTTTTCTTAATGCGGCTTCACTATCAATTCCCTTTGCTTTACAAGTTGCTACAAAATCTAATAAAAATTGACCTACTTCAGCTTCGTTATTTAATTCACTTTCAATTTTTGCTAATATAGCTGATTTTTGTGGTTGATTTAGTTTCTTTTCTGAACTATTTACTCTGGACAATAATTTATCTGCCTGCATCAATGCTGGTAGTGCAATTGGTACTCCATCAGTTACCGAGGTTCGATTTTTTTCTTCTTTTTTTATTTTTTCCCAGTTTTGTTCAATCTCACTTGCACTAGCCCCAACTTTGTCACCAAAAACATGTGGATGGCGTTTAATTAATTTGGCTATGATCACATTTGCTACATCATCGATATTAAATGGATCTTTTTTATCTTCCTGCGCAATTCTAGAATGATAAACAACTTGTAATAAAACATCACCTAATTCTTCTCTTAATCCAATACGATCTCTTGTTTCAACTGCTTCTGCAAATTCAAATGCTTCTTCAATTAAATATTCGATTAAAGATTCATGTGTTTGCTCACTATCCCAGGGACATCCTCCAGGAGATCGCAAAATATCCATTAATTCAATTAAGCCCTCAACCCCAGTTTTTTGAGGGATTGCTTTTTTAACTTGGGTCATTAGTTAGGGAGTTTGTAATAAGTTTTCTGGTTTAGCAAAAGCTGGTTCACTTAATTCATTTGCTGGTGGTGCAATTGAACCATCTGCTGGAATCCAGGTTCCATAACGTGGATTGATCACAATTTTTTTCTTACTTGCGATATTTAAGACAAATGCTTCACCTCGAGCCATTTGAATTAGTGCTGGAGCATTTGGCAAAAGTGTTTTACCGATTGCTTCAATTGCTCTGTTTTGAGAAAGCACATCTTTAATAAGCATTGGTGGCACATTTCTAGAGCCAGCAAAAATTCCTAAAGCATCAGTTCCGCCAGCTTGTTTTTCAAGTGCTAAATAATCTTTTCCTACTAAACCTTGATCAATTTTGGCATTAGTTTCAATTAGTGCTTCATTAATGATGGAACCAATAATTAGTCGAGCTAAAACACCTCTGCTTTGAGCAGTTCCTTGATCATTGTTATCAAATGGAACAACTGCTCTTAAATCTGCTAAATAAGTACTTAATTCAATTGAAGTAATTCGGGTATCGCCTACAAAGGCTGCTGTTCCTGGTTTTTGCTGACCGCAAGAAACAAGGGTTGAGGATAAAAACAAAATAGAAAAAACTAAAGCTATTTTCTTTAACATTTTTATACTTTCACCTCTGCTAGTTCTTCATCAAATATGGCATTCATGAAATCTTTTATCCAGCTTAATATTTCTTGGTTTTTTAAAGCCTGGCCATTGACCAATGAGGTCATTGGACTTGGTACTTGAATCGTACGAACTGTGGCTCTTACTTGTGTTCCTGGGTATAGGCGATTTAGTCGAACCATGCGAGAGTCTGGTAAATCCACAGGGGCAATGCGAATAAATCTTCCCTGCTGCACTATTTCACTAACTCTTACTCTTCTGGCCATCACTCTTAATTTGGCAACTTCCAGCAATATTTCTACAGGAGCACCAAATTTTCCAAAACGATCTAATAATTCTTCGGCAATATTTGATACTTCGATTTCATTTCTTACTTCAGCTAATCTTCGATAAATTTGCATTCTTAATCGTTCTTCAGAAATATAAGTATGTGGGATGTGGGCATCAAGTGCTAGTTCGATTTTGATATCGGTATCAGTTTTTATTTCTTCACCCTTAGCTACCGCTAATGCTTCACCAACTAATCTGACATATAAATCAAAACCAACATCTGCAATATGGCCTGATTGTTCTCCACCCAAAATATTTCCTGCTCCTCTAATTTCTAAGTCTTTTAAGGCCACTGCCATTCCAGAACCTAAATCTGTGTGTTGTGCAATTGTTGCTAGACGATCGTAAGCATTTTCTGTTAATGGTTTTTCTTCTGGATAGAAGAAATATGCGTAGGCTCTTTCTCTACCTCTACCCACTCGACCACGAATTTGATGAAGTTGGGAAAGTCCAAAAGCATCAGCTCGATCAACTATTAATGTGTTGGCATTTGGAATATCTAATCCAGATTCTACGATTGTGGTTGAAACTAAAACATCAAATTTTTGTGCCCAGAAATCAAGAATGACTTGTTCTAATTGATGTTCATTCATTTGTCCATGGGCCACAGCTATACGTGCTTCTGGCACAAGTTCTTGCAATTGACTTGTTACCCGATCAATACTTGCAACTCTGTTGTGTACATAAAATACTTGACCTTCTCTTAATAATTCTCTTCTTATCGCTGCTGCTACTTGTCGTTTGTCATAAGCTCCGACAAATGTTAATACTGGCAGACGATCTTCTGGTGGTGTTTGAATAACTGACATTTCTCTAATTCCAGTTAATGACATTTCTAGAGTTCTAGGAATAGGGGTAGCAGACATTGTTAAGAAATCAACATTTGTTC
>CALBND010000127.1 GCA_937896305.1 uncultured Actinomycetes bacterium | reverse complement strand
GTGCATTGTTTCAAATCTTTTATGAATCGCTGGCTTTCCACGTCTAGTGTCGGAAGCATCCATCACATCGTCATGTACAAGTGCGCAGGCTTGTAAGAATTCAAGTGCGGAGGAAGCTTTAATGATTGCGGCTTGGTCAGAGCCTCCGGCTCCAAGGTAACCCCAGTAGCAAAAGGCAGCTCTTAATCTTTTGCCACCAGATAAGAACTCTTGAACATAATCAGATAAAGGCAATAGGGAAGTAGAGATATTTGTAAGTATAGGTTTTTGTTCAGCAATAAAATTATCTAAGCATTCTTGAATCTGTGGTCGTATCGAAAGTGAATCCATAGCAGTATTAAAGATTATCGAATTCTTTTAGATTTAATGACAGAAGCAATATTTGCAATTAGTCCAATTGAGCCAAATAATTGTTTAAAGAAACCACGTCCACTGGCAATTGCTAAGACTGGAACTAAGTATGTTCCCAAAAATGTGCCAGCTCTTATTGCTAGATCCTCATCTAGTTCAGGTATTTCTATAGTTGCTATTTTTGAGGCAATTGATGAGCCTTTCACCACTGCCACTTTGAATTCCGCTGCAGTTAATTCTTTTACCCAAGCTCCACCTTCAAATTTTTCATTAGCAACTCTAGTGTGACCAGCTAGTGCGCTGTAGGCATTTCTGTTAATGATTAAAAACCCAGCATCTACTTCTGTTCCTTCGTTTAAATTTAATAGAGTTGGCAAAGTTAACAAGAAACTAGCAATCACAGTTGGTTCAGTTTTATTTAAAATTGCTGGTTGGATCAAGCAAGCATCAAGTTGATTTTCTTTCATAGTGTTTATAGCAATTGAAACAGCATCCGGAGTTAATTTGATTCCATTTTCAATAAATACAAGATAATCACCAGTTGCTTTAAATGCAATTCTTTGGCAGGCCCAAGATTTACTTGACCAGGCTTCTGGTTTATCAGACTCATGTCCCTTGTCTTCAAGTGTTAAAACATCGTAATCAAATAAATTAATTTGCGAGTTTGCAGATTTGATTGTGTCCGCTGCATCATCAAGATGAGCTGGAATTAAGATCGAAACTTCTTCATTTATCTTTATGGTTGATTCACTTAATGAAATATCTACCACTTCTTCTTTTTCAAACACTTTTATTGCAGTGGCAACAGCTGCAGCTGCTGCACCGAGAGCTAATAATGCTCCTAGGCCACTAGAGTCCTTTTCTTCGTCACTCATTTTTAGTTATTCTTAATTGATTTGTAAATGAATGAAACTAAAATCAAACTCATTGTTGTCAAAACAATGGCAAACTCTGCAACGTTGTTATTTAATATTCGTGCACTAAATAAGGTGAAGGCAATAATCCAAGAGTAGGACAAAATAGGCATCTTGGTGGAGTATCTATCATTTTTAGAATTCTCACCTGTTAAATACATGATGATAAAAGTTATCAAAAAAGCTGATCCAAAAAATTTAAACGGAGTATTGCCATAAATGTTTGGCTTATCAACCCAAGTTAGCCATTCATGGAATTTCATTTTAATAAAAAGCGAATCTACTGCCGCTAGTAGTGAAGTTGCAACTAAAGCTGCAATGAGGGGACCGTTAAACACTCCTCGGCTGATGCGGCGAGCAATAACAATGGCGGAATAACAACTAGAGCTCCAAATTAGTGGTGCCACTATGGGAACAAAAAGTATTTGAGCACCCAAGCGATAGGTGTATGTAACATCACCAAAAATTAAACCTGTGGCACTGTTAATAGCTAAAAGTGAGAAGCTAACTGCTAATGAAACAATCATGAATGTTGCAGCCCAAGCAATATCCCACCAAATAAATGCATGACATGTTGAGGCCAGAAAGAAAAATAAGATAATAAATACTGTTAATGAGTCTTTTCGATCCATTGGGCAAAAAGGCCAAAATGATGAAGAGATCACACCAAGGGCAAAAAATATCCAAGCCGATAGTTTGATCATGGAACTTGGACCACCCATTTCCCGGTGTGGGCCTCGATAAACACGGATACTCATAAGTTTTATCTTTCCGTTACTCGACTAGGGCAACATCTGCGGGTGTAGCCCCACTTAGGCGTACTAATTCTTCATACGTGGTGGGGAAAACGTAATGGGGATGGCCTGCTGCAGCCCAAATTTCGTCATATTTTTCGAAAGTTTGGTCGATCAGTATTTTCATTTTCGTAACATGACCTAGGGGTGGCACTCCACCAATGGCATAACCCGAGGCTGCTCTAACTTGATCGGCATCAGCTTTGCCCACATTTTTTACTCCAAATGCGCTTGCAACCTTTTGGGTGTCCACTTTGTTTTCTCCCGAGGTTAAAACTAAAACAATTTCCCCATCGGCTTCAAAAATCAATGATTTAACAATTTGTCCAACTTCAACACCTAGGGTTGTTGCAGCCTCAGCAGCAGTGCGAGCAGTCGCTTTGGTCTGAATGACTTCACCTACTACGCCCAAAGATTGGGCAGCATTTTTGAATTTCGTTACTGAAGGATGTTGGCTTTGTTCCATCTCCCAAGGTTACGCAAGAGCATTTTTTAGATGGCAAAGAGTTAACCAATTTCTTACCGCGACCGGTTATGGTGGGGGAGATGACCCAACGTTTTCTTGGCCTATTGCGTGCCTCACATTTTGGCCCCACACTTCTAGTGTCATCTCTTAGCTATTTTTTCGCACAACTGTATTGGGGTGTAGGTGCAGCAATTGTGATTGCAATTGGTGTCTTCTGCGGACAACTTGTAGTGGGTTGGAGTAACGACATCATTGACTACACAGATGATTTATCCCATAAAAGATTAAACAAACCCCTGGTAGCAGAAGACATTACGGCAAAATTTTTAAAAAATTGGTTGAGTGCAATGGTGCCAATTGCAATCCTGATAAATCTTTTTGGACCCCTTGGTTTCATCGGAGGTGGTCTTTCGATCTTTGCTATCGGATGGGCAGTTGCCTACAACTTATATTTTAAGTTCACCTTTTTGTCTCCGTTACCCTATGCAATCGCATTTGCTTCACTTCCTTCATGTATGGCACTTTCAAAAGGACAGACTCCACCTCTTTGGATGTGGCTTGGTGGTGCATTATTTGGAGTTGCCGCACATTTTCTTAATGTCATTAAAGACATGAAACAAGATAAGTTGAGTGGCATCAAAGGACTTCCGCAACGTTTTGGTACACAAGGTTCTGTATTTACTGCGATAGTACTAATTGCAATTGCATCTTCTTTATTGTTTTTATCAGATTTATCTTTACCAGAAATCGCATCATAACTAAAAAATAAAAATTAAATACTTAATATTGAAATTATATTAAGAACCAAAATGAATTTAAATTTTCGAGAAAAGACAATAAATGATTAACGCAAGGTTTAGGTTGTGTTAATCATTTTAATTAACTTCTATTCACTTATCACTGGATTAATTTCAGTAAATCGAAATAAATTCTTGTGACTTAATAGATAGGTTTTAGACCCCTTTTTCTAGTGAATAAAAAAATAATGAGCGTAGCATCATAAGTGTTCTATCAATGGCCTAGATCAAAAGTCGAAGCCAGGCTGGGAGGCTAATAATGAAAAAAGTTCGAGTTCAAGAAATTATTGCTACCATTGGGATTGTGTTGGGCGCAGTGTTTGTTATTTCTGGATTAACAACTTACACACTGGTTCAACAAAAATTAAAAGCAGAAAATATTTTAGTTTCTGCAGATTCTCCAAGTCACGCAGGAATGGCTGTAGCCGGACCTTTTACTGCTTATGCAGAAGCTTCAATGATCTCTACACACGCATTGAAAGCAACTGGTGGAAAAACATATGCACAACTTGATAAAGAAGATCCACTAAGAGTTGTGGCAATGAATGGCTCTTTCTTAAGGGCATCACTGTTTACATCAGTAGTTTCATTTGGCTTAGCAGCATTTGTTGCCGGAGTTGGTCTGATGTTTATTTTGTTCGGTTATTTAATTCTGGGGCTAGAAAAGAGTAAGTAAAAGCTACCCCCTAGAAAAAAGAAAGCCCCGGTAACCCTGGGGCTTTCTTTGGGGGCTTCAGGGATAGCCACACTTTAGGGGGATACTTAAGTCATGCAAATACTTCGAAGAATTCCACAGATGGTTTTAGGCTTTGCCCTTTGCTACACAGGAGTGGGGCATTTGACTACTAGCCGTATGACTTTTCAAGCTCAAGTGCCGACAGTGTTTAAAGATTATGCAGATTTTTTTGTCTTGGTGTCTGGGGTTGTTGAAATTTTGCTAGGGGTTGGATTGATTTCACTATGGAGATATCGCGTGCAGATCGGGTGGCTAGTTGGTTTCTTCTTTGTTGCAGTGTTCTGGGGAAATATTTCACAATATGTTGAAGGGGTAGACGCATTTGGCTTAAACAGTGACAGAGCTCGGTTTATACGGTTACTATTTCAACCATTGTTGGTGATCTGGGCACTTGGAAGCACCGGAGCGTGGAGTGCGTGGCGAGGTAAGAGTAAATAGCTAGGTAAGCACATATTAGATTTTTCGTATTGCACTATCCTCACGAAAAAATTATTGGATCTATTTTTTAGCGATGAAAATTAAATTATGCCTGCCATGCGCCTTGCTTCCTGTCGACTTAGGCCATTAAATCGGTAGTATGAGAGACATGGCTGATAGCGAAAAAGTTAAAAAAGAGATCGAAACCTCGATTCTGCCAGATAAGTATGTTGATTTAGTGGAAGATGTCTTCCATGCAGCTCTTGCCGTTGTACTTTTAGGTATCGGTATTGGGGCATTCATCTTCAGTCTTAAGCGATTATTTGAAACCACACCCTTTTTCCCTAACGGAATGATTCAGGGTGTTAACGACATCTTGTTTATTGTCATCATTTTAGAGATTTTGCGTACCGTTATCTCACGGTTTACAGATGGGGTGTATCAGTTAGATAAGTTCTTAATAATCGGTGTTATTGCAGCTGTGCGACATATTTTAACTGTGGGCGCATCGCTGACCTTGCAATTAGGCAAGACCGACAATGCTTTTGAACGCGCTGTAGTCGAGATGGGATTAAATGCCTTAATTGTTGTGGGGCTAGTCCTTGCAATTTTTATGTCGAAAAGCGCACATCGCAAACGCTAAAACCTTAGGTATAAAGAAAAAAGCACTACCCATTTCTCATCTATAACAAACCCCTTCCTTAGCTAGTAGCCCGAATTGGGCTGTGTCAGTCGTAGGTGGTTTACTAAAGATATTCGAACAAGTGTTCGAATATTGGTGGGGATAAGACGTTTTCCCCTGAACCGATCCCACCAAGTTAAGTCAAATGGCGGCTTTACCCCAAGTCGCCATTTACCTAACAAATCCCATCGTTTGGCTCTAGTGCTTAAAGAATGCGGGGAAGCTTTCTTCTAAACACATCAAGAGCCAAGCGACCTAAACCGTCTTCCTCCGGTTTTTAAACAACTTTAGAAACTAAAAAAGAAGACGGCGATGTTATTAAAAAATAGTTTTACGCATTTAAATGTTTCCTCTGCATATTCACTTCGCTATGCAACTGCATTACCTGCCAACATTGTGGCTAAAGCTAGCCAAGAAAACTTTTCCAAAATCGCGCTCACAGATCAAGATACTTTAGCTGGTGCAATTAACTTTGCTCATAACTGTTTGCTCGCAGGCCTAACTCCAATAATTGGAGTTAATTTTAATTTAGGCAATTCTCGTGTCACTGTTCTAGCTAGAGGAAAAAATGGTTGGGCAGATTTATGTCGTTTAGTTTCAAGTGCTCATAAAAACCGTAGAGGAAATCCACTTTTAAATATTGGAGATTTATGGGAAAAAATGCAAAAAGGAAATCTAGTTGCACTTTTAGGAGTTGATTCTGAGATCGGGCAAGTTATTTTGAGAAACAGATTTGATTTAGCTCAAAACTTATTAAAAGATTGGTTGGTTCATGTAGATAGGGGAGATCTTGCTATTGAAGTTGTTAATCACACCAATAGTCATAAAGTAGTGTCAAACAAATACTCTCTTGCTACTGCAGCAAAACTTGCCTACTTTGCTAAGGAAAACAGATTAAGAGCAGTTTTAACTAATGCTACAA
>CALBND010000126.1 GCA_937896305.1 uncultured Actinomycetes bacterium | reverse complement strand
AGCCTTTAGAAAAGCTGCTCGGTGGGACATTGTGGTCAGAATTTTGCCATCGGTATTTATAGGAATGTTTCTGGGTTATTTTCTTTTACGATGGTCAACTTCAAGAGAGGTTGCTTATTTTATTGGGGCAATCTTAGTTTTAACTGCAGTTACAGAATTGCGTAAGAGGATTAATAGATCGAAGTTAACAACTGCCCAAAAAGCTAATCCGAAACAACGAAATATGGTCACTGCCCAATTGATGGGTGTTTTAGTAGGAATCATGACTATGACCGCAAATTCTGCTGGACCTATTTTTTCTTTATATTTATTGCACTTACAACTTCCAATGCAAACATTTGTGGGCACAAATAGTTGGTTATTTTTTATCATCAATGCCTCTAAGTTTCCCTCCAATGTAGGTTTAGGCATTATTAATTGGCAAACATTACAACTAGCAGTTTGGTTAGCACCATTTGTGATAATCGGTGGTTTATTTGGTAGAAATATTATGACTAAATTAAATCAAAAAGTATTTGAATACGCAGCTCTTACTTCAACTTTAATTGCAGGACTATTACTTTTCGTTCCCCGCTAAATCTGGGATATCTGTTACTACATTAGTAATCACTGAAGCTATATCTTCTAGGGTTACACTTCCAGCTCTTACTAAAACTGGTAGCTCTGTTGTTAAATCAAGAATTGATGACGGGGTAGCTGCAGTTAATTCCCCAGCATCTAAGTAAACAGCAATTTCATTGCCAAACTGTTCTTTAATTTCAGAAATATTTTTACCCATTAATAGACCTGCTTTATTAGGACTAGAAGTTGCTAAAACTAGATCTAATCCCATTATTTCATGTGCTACGGGATGAAGTGGCATTCTAACCGAAACCACATTTGGAGTTATCTCTTTATTCCAAACTAAATTATTTAAGCCTTTTAAAATAAATGTTAGAGACCCTGGCCAGAAATGTAATAATTTAGTCTTTAAATCATCACTTATCCCAGAGGCAATTTTATTTAGTAGTGAAATATTGGCAATAAAAATAGTTAGAGGTGTTTTATTTTCTTGTTTTTTAATTGACCAAAGTAGTTGCACAGCTTTTTCATCTAAACCATTTACGGCTATGGCATAACTTGTATCAGTGGGAAAAACTACTGCTCGACCAGCTTGCAATGCTTCTTTTGCGGCCTTGATGCCATTTTCCCGGGGGGCAGAAAAGTTTAAGTTAAATACTCGAGCACTAACAAACATAGTGAACCTTAATTTGAGGTTTTAGCCCTGTAGCCAGAAAGCCCTTTTTCAAATACTGCCCTAAAGCCTTCTTTGGTCCATCCACTGCGTCCCACAAATAATCCATCGCAATCTTTAAGTTTAGCCAAATCATATGCATTATTGAAATTTACAGATCCTCCGTAAAGCAGAACAAAATCTGATTTACCCATTTCATCTAAAATCTCTTTAATGATTGTGAAGGTTTCTCCTACATAAGAAGGCTCTGCCGGAATTCCGTTTACCCCAATTGCAAAGACTGGTTCATAGGCAATTAAACAGTTAGGGAATTTAAATATCTTTAATATAGCTAATTGTTTCTGCAGGTCTTTTTTTCTGCTTGCTACATCACTTTTTTCAACTTCCCCAACACAAAAAACAACGGATAACTTATTTTGCGCTATATTCTTTAATTTATTCTTTAAAGTTTTATCTTTTTCACCTAAAGCTCTTCTTTCAGCATGACCCACCATTACTAAATCAACTTTTAATTCCGCAAGAGTTTTAGCAGAAACTTCTCCGGTGGTGTTATTTTCCAATTCTTCTGAAACATCTTGAGTACCTAACCATAAAAGAGGACTTTTACAAATACTTTGCATCGGAATTAAAAAGGGCATTGAAGGCAAAACAAATAGTTGTGAGTCCTTATTTATTACTGCTAGGTCATCAGCAATTTCAACTAAATCTTTATGACCCTCAAAATCTAGTTGCTGTTTAGTATTAGTTCCAAAATAAAACATTTTCACACTCTATCTGAATTGATTATTAAGCAATTAAATTAAATTGCAGTGCCTGATTTATCAAAAAATGTTATGTTTTCTGAGGCAATAGTTGTGTAGACCATGCCTGAGGCAGCTTTACCTATTTCATGAGAAACCCGTGCTTTTGCCAAAAGTGAACCAAATGCTAGATCTAGTAAGTATTGACCGCCTGCACCAATTGATTTACGAGTGACTTTTGCAGGAACGCCACCTTTTGTTTCAGTAAGACTTACCTGAATACCTTCGGCACGAACACCATAAGTGTCAGCATCTTTAGCTCTTGTGCCCATATCTATAACTTGAGAAAACAATGGTGAGGAAACTTTGTTGCCAGAAACACTAATAAATTCTGGTGGCACAAAGTTCATTCCAGGATTTCCTAAAAACCATCCGGCAAATTGACTAGTTGGTTTTTCATAAATCTCTTTTGGACTATCACTTTGGGTGATTACTCCATCTTGCATCAAAGCAATTTGATCAGCCAAAGTCATAGCTTCAGTTTGATCATGTGTCACATAAACGATTGTTTGCTGTAAACGACCAAATAGTTCTTTCATGCTTCGTTTTAATTCAAGTTTTGAAGTTAAGTCAATATTGGTAATTGGTTCATCAAACAAAATAATTTTTGGTTGACGGGCTACTTCTCGACCTACCGCAATTTTTTGGCGTGTACCGTTATCTAACTCTTCAACTTGACGCTTTAAAACAGAAGTTAGATCAAGAATTTCTGCCACTTCGTCGACTCTTTTTTCTATTTCAGCTTTACTCAATTTTTCAGACAACAATGGCAGTTCTAGGTTTCTTCTAACACTAGTTCCACGGTAAATAACTGGGTATTGAAAAACCATTCCAATATTTCTTCTTCTAGTTGGTACATCAGTTACGTCATGATCATCAAAGAAGATTCTTCCTTCAGTTGGAGATTCTAGACCAGCAATCATTCTCATCAAAGTTGTTTTTCCACAACCTGAAGGTCCCAGTAACACTGTTACAGAAGATTTAGGAATTGTGAAGTTAATATCATTTACCGCAGTGAAAGCTTCGAATCTTTTAGTTACTCCTGTGAGTCGAATGTCATACATGAGAAACCCCTTCGCCAATTCGATTTCCAGTTTGTGCATCAAATAGCACAACTGCTTCGGGTTTAATAGAAATATCTACTGTTTTAGCTTGCAGTTTCGACAAAGCTTCAGTGTCTGTTCTGGAAACAACTGTCACTAGATTTGTATTATTTACGTTAAAGTAAACAGCGAATTCAGAACCTAGATTTTCCATTAGTGAAACTTTGGCATTTACTGAATTAGCATTTTTACCAATCACAAGACCTTCTGGTCTAATTCCAGCAACAACTTTTTGTGGATTTTTATCAGTTTTAACTTTGATGCTTCCTAAAATTGTTTTTATTGTTCCGGCATCTAATTCAGCAGTCAATATGTTTGCTTCAGGAAAACCAATAGAATTCATGCTTGCAATACTGCTTGGTTTGTCATAAACGACATCCAATAAGTCTTGTTGCACAATTTGGCCCTCGGCCAAAATCATTACAGTTTTTGCTAAAGATAATGCTTCTAGAGGATCAGAGGTCATGTACACAAATGAAACTTTTAATTCTTCTTGAGTTTTACGTAAATCATCAATTAATCTTTCACGAAGTTTAAAATCCAAGCCGACCAATGGATCATCTAATACATATACATCTGTAGCTTTTGCTAAACCACGAGCGATTGCAACTCGTTGCTTTTGTCCACCTGAAAGTTGTTCTGGTTTTTTACCTAGTAAGTCTTTAATTCTTAATAATTCAGCAACTCTTTCAACTGATTCTTTTCTAACATTGTCTGCAGCCTTAGCTAAAACCAATGGGTATTCAATATTTTCTTGCACAGAATAATGAGGATATAGCGCAAAAGATTGTGGAACATAACCAATGTTTCTATCTCCAGGAGAAGCATTTGCAACATCTTTGCCACGAACAATTAATTGTCCGCTATCTATCGTTTCTAGACCCATGATTGTTCTAACTAAAACTGATTTACCGTTGCCAGGTTTGCCACAAATTACTGAAAAGTCATTGACGTTAGCTGTAAAAGACAGATTGTCTAGTACAACTTTGTCGCCAAAAGACTTTGTCAGTCCTTTAACTTCTAGCGCAAATTGACTCATCATTATCCTTTTTGTTTTTAATATCTCTTTGGTGCTCTGCCGAGTTCAATCAAATATGGTGTTACCACAATTGAAAACACAAAAATAATTGCTGTCACGATTAGAATCCAAATTGTTTTCTTAACAGTTTTCTTACTGTCCCACTCAGGATTAATATTTCCAAGTGCAACTTGAAGGGGCACTGTAATCATTAATAAACGAAAGCCCCAAACATATATTTCGTAAGTAAATTTTTGAGCTAACATTGCTAAAGCGACAATTAGTAAAACAATATTAATTCTTTGTGCTTTTGCCGCAAAAGGTAATTTAGTGGTTTTAGTTGCCATTTAAACTTCGCCTCGCACTGTTCCAAATGTCAAACCTACTAAGAGATATTTCTGGAAGGCATAAATAACAACAACTAGAGGCAACACGTAAAGAGTTCCAATTGAGGCTACGAAAGCCCAGTCAATTGATCCACCTTTAGTAGAAGAGGTAAACAAACCAACTGGCATACCGAAAGTTTTTGCTCCACCTAGTTGGAAGTTATAAAGGAATTCATTCCACACAAACAAAATATTGAATACAAAAGATGCCACTAAACCAGGTTTAACTTGAGGCAAAATAACTTTAAACATGATGTGCCAACGAGATGCTCCATAAACCATTCCTGTTTCATCAAATCTTTGGGAAACGCCATCTAAGAATCCTTTTAGAATCCAAACTGAGAACGGAATGGAGAACATTGTATAAAACGCAATTAAACCAACATATGAATCTTTTAATTTCAAAAGATTGAAAAGTTGGAAGTAAGGCACAACGAAAGCTGCTGCTGGAACGAAGCGAGTTGAAAGTAGCAAGAACATTAAAAAGTCAGTGCCTGCTGGTTTAAATCTAGAGAAAGAATAAGCCGCCAAGAAGGAAATTAATATAGCTAATGTCACCGAACCG
>CALBND010000125.1 GCA_937896305.1 uncultured Actinomycetes bacterium | reverse complement strand
ACATGTTAAATTCTCAACTTATTCATGGGGAGTAGGAATGAAAAATTGATTAAAGTACCTGCCTACGCCTATCAGCTTCGGCAAGGCAGGCAAGGAACACCGATTGACGATTTGAGAAGTATGTTTGGGACAGATCATTTACAAGCACTCAAATTCTTTTGGGCTGTTTCAACACTTCTGACAAAAATGAAGATTAGTTCATTGTTTTCTGTCATAGCTTTATCCATATCAGACATATCTTTGAATAGCTTGGCACGATAAATTATCTTCAAACAGACAAATGTTTCTCTAAGTTCTTTTAGGACCACTTTCATTTTGTGAATAAAATCTTTTCGTGATTCTCCACTTTGTGCCTCACCATAATTCAGGGAAACTGAAGTTCCAGAACGAATAAGCTGACCTGCAAGATGATTACCAGCCTTGTTTTTAGACATACCACTAGATATGTTTATTATGAGCACTGAAAAGTCGATTAAGCGTTCTTCTAGATCAAATTTAACCATGCTCAAATCACTTTGTGGGCGATGTAAGGAAATGGGTTATTCCAGATACTTCTAACATCCTCACTCGTTAATCCTTGTTCGATATTCTTCCAGGAATGATTTAAGAACAAGGAACACCGATTAACGATTTGAGAAGAATGTTTAGGATAGATCATTTGCTAACACTCAAATTCTTTTGGGCTGTTGCGACAGGTCTCTCATCACTAAAATTTCTAAAATCAAAAATCGTTAATCCTCGTTCGATATTCTTGCTTGAACGATTTAAGAACCTGCCTACGCCCATCAGCTTCGGCAAGGCAGGCAAGGAACACCGATTAACGATTTTTGAATTAGTGTTTAGCATTGCTACTCTTATTCATATCTCAATGCTTCAATAGGATCCAGTTTTGCCCCTTTTCGGGCCGGCGCCAGACCAGCAAATAAGCCTACAGCCGCACTAAGGGCAATGGCCATAAATGCTACGCCAAATGACATGGTGGCAGGGAATAAAAATTTACTAATAGCCATGCTGATCAGTGTGGAGATGATGAGTCCCACCAACCCACCAGAAGCTGTGATGACCATGGCCTCAATAAGAAATTGTCCTTGAATTTGGC
>CALBND010000124.1 GCA_937896305.1 uncultured Actinomycetes bacterium | reverse complement strand
CAGATAAATCTGATTCGTTAACAGGTGGTTCTACCTGTTCAGCTGCTGTTGAGGCGTCTTTTTTGTTCCAACCTAAACCAATTAGTGCCTCAATCAAAGATTGGCGCCAAGTTTGATGTGAAGCATTTTTGGGTGAAATAATTTTGTCACTTAACTCTAAAATCAGTCTTTGGGCACCTTTTTTCCCGATCCCAGGAATTGAAGTTATAGTTGCTAAATCACTATTGGCTATAGCACTACTTAATTTTTGTTCACCTAAAACTGATATTGCGTTGAGTGCCATTCTTGGTCCAAATCCTGAAACAGTTTGTAAAAGTAAAAACATATCTTTTTCATTGGCATCAGCAAATCCATAAAGTGTTATGTGATCTTCTCTTACAACCATAACTGTTGGCACCTGAACCAGGTCACCCACTTTTTTTCCAGTAAGTGCACTTGCTGAAGTAGCTAAATTCACACCTACTCCACCAACTTCAATCACAGCACCAAGTGCTGAGACTTCACTTAAAATTCCTTTAACAAAGGCAATCATTAAACTGCTCGTTTCTTGATTTTTTCATCATTATTTCCCCGCCACAAATGACAGATTGCTAATGCAACTGCATCTGAAGCATCAGCTGGTGATGGAGGTGAGGCAAGTCCACAAATTTTGGCAATCATTTTTCCAATTTGTTTCTTATCTGCTTTGCCCGATCCTGTAACTGAAGCTTTAACTTGGGTTGGAGTGTAGGTGACAACTTTGCAACCATTTTTTGCGCCATTAACCATTGCTAATCCTGCAGCTTGGGCTGTACCCATCACTGATTTTAAATTTTGTTGACTAAAAACTTGTTCCACTGCCACCACATCTGGTTTATATTTTTTTATTACTTGGGCTAAAGCTGTATCTAGTTGTAACAGTCGATCAGCTAAAGAATCTGTTGGTGGGGTGCGAAAGACCATCACTGATTCTAGTTTCACCTTACGGCCAGGAGCCTCATCAATGATTGCTAAACCACATCTTGTTAAGCCAGGATCCACGCCAAGAACTCTCATTTAGCAACAGACCCTTTCAATTAATATTTAATTAATATTATCCAACTTCAGCCATAACTTCGTCTGAAACATCAAAATTCGCCCAAACAGTTTGCACATCATCTAAATCTTCCAAAGATTCAATTAAATTGAATATCTTTTTGGCACCATCGGCATCTAAATCAACGCTCACAGATGGAACAAATGAGGTGTCTGCTGAGTCATATTCCAGGTTTGCTTCTTGCAAAGCGGTTCTGACTGCGACTAAATCTGTTGG
>CALBND010000123.1 GCA_937896305.1 uncultured Actinomycetes bacterium | reverse complement strand
CTGTTCTCAATAATCTGCCAAAAGGTTCTTCGCGATATCTAGAATGAGCTTGCACTCCACCAAATGCTCTTGGTTCTAGGGCTTGTAAAAATAATGCGCGAACACCACCAATTACTGCCATAACATCAGAATGAATTCTCCAAGTAATTGTTCCAGGACCAAAGTATCCTGGATCATTTGATTCAGTATTTGGTTCGCCAAAGGTTAATTCTGGTGCAAGCATGCTCAACAATTTACACACCTTAATTCAACTCAGCACTTTTAGATACACTTGGGAGCACAGATTTAAATTAAAAGGAGCAATTTTAAAGTGGCCACCATTCAATCCGTTAACGCTCGTGAAATATTAGATTCTCGTGGAAATCCAACTGTTGAAGTTGACGTGGTGCTTTCAGACAAAACTTTTGCTCGAGCTGGAGTGCCCTCTGGTGCCTCTACTGGTGCTTTCGAAGCACATGAATTAAGAGATGGTGAAAAAAGATACGGCGGAAAAGGTGTTAGAAAAGCCGTTGCTGCTATTCAAAACGAAATTGCCCCAAAAGTAATTGGCCTTGAAGCAAGTGAACAAAGAGCAATTGATGAATTAATGATCGCTCTTGATGGCACTCCAACAAAATCAAAATTAGGCGCTAATGCAATCTTGGGTGTTTCCTTAGCTGTTGCCCGAGCTGCCGCATTAAGCAGTGGCCAATCATTATTCAGATATTTAGGTGGAGCCGAAGCTAACTTGTTGCCAGTACCAATGATGAACATTCTTAACGGTGGAGCACACGCTGATACTGATGTAGAAATTCAAGAGTTCATGATTGCACCAATTGGTTTTGATTCTTACTCAGATGCCCTACAAGGTGGCGCTGAGGTTTATCACGCATTGAAATCTGTATTAAAAAGTAAAAAACTTGCCACAGGTTTAGGAGATGAAGGTGGTTTTGCACCACAACTTCCTAACAACCGAGCAGCACTTGATTTGATTTTAGAAGCAATTTCTAAAGCAGGTTTTGAACCTGGAAAACAAGTCGCATTAGCACTAGATGTTGCTGCAACAGAATTTTATAAAGATGGCAGTTATTCATTTGAAGGTGAAAAAAGATCTTCAGAATGGATGGCTCAATATTATGCAAGTTTGGTAAATGATTATCCATTGGTTTCAATTGAAGATGGGATGAACGAAGAAGATTGGGCTGGATGGAAACACTTAACAGAAGTTGTAGGGGACAAAGTTCAATTAGTGGGTGATGATTTGTTTGTAACAAATCCAACTCGTCTACAAAGAGGAATTAGTGAACAAACTGCAAATGCGCTTTTAGTAAAAGTAAACCAAATTGGATCTTTAACTGAAACCCTTGATGCTGTGACACTTGCTCAAAAAAATAACTATGCCACCATGATGAGTCATCGATCAGGTGAAACCGAAGACACCACAATTGCAGATTTGGCAGTTGCCACAAATGGGGGACAGATTAAAACAGGTGCCCCAGCACGTGGAGAAAGAGTTGCTAAATACAACCAACTCTTAAGAATTGAACAAGAACTGGGTAATAAAGCAAAATATGCGGGTCGCTCCGCATTTCCACGCTTCTAAAGCGGTTATCTAGGAAGTATGGCAAAACTAAATAGACTACAACGACCATCAATAAATGGTCGCTTAGTAGTTTTACTCTCAGCAATAATAATTTTAATTATGATGCTTGCTTCACCAGTTAGAGATTTAGTTGCCCAAAGAGCAAGAATTGCTGCCCTTAAAATTCAAGTAGCCCAAGCTGAAAAGCAAGTTGAAATATTAAAAGAAGTTCAACAAAAATGGAATGATCCCTATTACATCGCATCTCAAGCTCGCGTTCGTCTACATTATGTACTGCCAGGTGAAGTTGCTTTTAGTGTTATTGGTTTAGACGGGCAGCCAGAAATAATTACAAACGCACCACCAACTACTGCTTGGGCTGGCCAACCTGCACCCCCTCAACCTTGGTACAAAAATCTTTACGAATCTTGGTTAGAAGCAGACAGCGGTGTTGTTTCAAACAAAAATGAAGCATTCACTGTGGTGAGACCGAATGCTCCCAAATGATTGTTGAAGAAAAAGATTTAATAGCAATTGAAAAACAATTAGGCAGAAGACCCCGTGGAGTTATTGCCATTGCAAATAGATGTGAATGTGGCAACCCAACCGTGGTTTCAACTAATCCTGTTATAGAAGAGACAGAGCCTTTCCCAACTCATTTCTATTTAACTTGTAAATCATTAAATTCAGCAATTGGCACCCTTGAAGCGTCTGGGTTGATGAAAGAGTATGAAGAACGACTAGCTACCGATGAAGATTTTGCTAAAAAATATCAAGGCGCACATCAAGATTATTTAACAAGAAGAAATAAATATGGCACCAATGAAGCCATCACTAATATTTCTGCTGGGGGAATGCCAACAAGAGTTAAATGCTTACATGCTTTAATTGCTCATTCACTAGCAGTTGGACCAGGAATAAATCCAGTAGGAGATGACGCATTACAAAGAATTGGTAACTGGGCTAAAAAATCTTGTCTAGCAGAGGAAATTTGATGAAACGTGTAGCAGCAATAGATTGTGGTACTAACTCAATTCGTTTATTGATAACTGACATTGATACAGAAAAACAAATCGCTACAGATGTTGTACGTGAGATGAGAATTGTTCGACTAGGTCAAGGAGTCGATAAAACTGGCGCTTTTTCCCCAGCAGCTTTGGAAAGAACATTTAAAGCAGTTGCAGAATATGACGAAATACTTAAATTACATAAAGTGGAGCATTTAAAGTTTGTAGCCACAAGTGCTACCCGAGATGCAAAAAACCGTGCCATGTTCATAAAAGGAGTAATAGATCGACTTGGTGTAGTGCCTGAAGTAATTCCGGGCACAGTCGAAGCAGCTTTATCTTTTGAGGGAGCCACAAGATCATTAAGAAATAAACATCAAGCCCCATATTTAGTAATTGATTTAGGTGGTGGCTCAACCGAATTAGTGTTGGGCGATATGAAACCAACTGGTTCTTTTTCCATGGATGTGGGATGTGTGCGAATGACTGAAAGACACACTCCAGGTGGAAATCCAACCAAAGAACAAGAAGCAGCAATTAGAAAAGATGTTCAAGAAAAACTCTCTCTAGCAAGCAAAGAAGTTGATTGGGCAAAAGCCAAAACTGTGGTCGGAGTTGCTGGCACAGTAACCACAGTGGTGGCACACATTTTGCAATTAACAAAATATGATCCAGATGTATTACATGGGGCTGAGATCACTAATGAACAAATCAGTCAAACAGCTAAAGATTTCATTGCACTTTCCTTTAAACAACGAGCAGCTTTGCCCTACATGCATGAGGGAAGAGTTGAAGTAATCACTGCTGGATCCATTGTTTTAGATGAAGTAATGAAGGGCATTGGTGCTACAAAACTTATTGCCAGTGAGAGAGATATTTTGGATGGTGTGGCTTGGTCGCAAGTCCAATAAAGAATTTAACGCAATTAGAAAAAGCTATTTGTGAGTGCAAGAAATGTCCCCGCTTGGTTAAGTGGACTAGAGATGTTGCAAAAGAAAAAAGAAAATCTTATGAAAATGAAGTTTATTGGGGCAAACCTATTCCAGGTTTTGGGGATAAAAAACCAGAACTACTAGTTATTGGTTTGGCACCAGCAGCCCATGGTGGGAATAGAACCGGCAGAATTTTTACAGGAGATCGAAGCGGGGACTGGCTTTTTAGGGCAATGCATACCGCAGGATTTGCTAATCAAGCACAATCTATAAATAAAAAAGATGGATTAAAACTAGATAACGCCAGAGTTATAACTGCTGTGAGATGTGCTCCGCCTGATAATAAACCAACAATAAAAGAAAGAGATACCTGTAGTAAGTGGTTAGATTTGGAATGGAAATTTATTGAAAAAGAATTAAAAGTAGTAATAGCACTTGGTAGTTTTGCATGGAAGGCAGCTATTGATCTTTTTGCTAGCCAAGGATTTGTTGCCAAAGATAAGGTCAAATTCTCTCATGGATCCAAAATAGTTTTTTTAAGAAAAAACCAAGAAATTACTCTCTTAGGTAGCTATCACCCGAGTCAACAAAATACCTTTACTGGCAGACTTACCGAAGCGATGCTAGATCAAATATTTGGATCTGCTCGCAAACTGATTTCAGGTTAAAAGTAATCTGTATCTATTGCCCTCGTAGCCCAATCGGCAGAGGCAGCAGACTTAAAATCTGCACAGTGTGGGTTCGAGTCCCACCGAGGGCACCAGTAATAAGGTGGAAAGTGAAATGAAAAAAAGTAAATTATTTTTATTACCATTGGTGGCACTTCTAATAACAAGTTGTTCAAGTAGCAATTCTGCTAAAGGTACCTTTATTTCTAATGAGGCAACTAATTACATAACACAAGAATGCCCCATCTCTGATATTGAAATTGATGTAGCAAGAGCAGATTTAGTCCCAGCAATTTTGCCTTGTCTTGGTCATGACACATTTGTCAATCTTGCTGGAATCAAAACTGATAAGCCTATGATTTTAAGTTTCTGGGCTTCTTGGTGCACGGTGTGTGCAGAAGATGCCAGCTCATTCAAAGCTGCTTATGCCAAGTTGAATAAGGAAATTGGATTTTTTGGTATTGCTTTTATGGATAATGAAGCAGAATCCTTAAAGAGCTCTTTTACCTGGAAGCTTCCCTTTGCCAGTGTGCAAGATCGAGCAGGAAATTTGCGATCCATTTATGGAATTAATGGATTACCTATTACTTTATTACTTGACAAAGATGGCAAAATTATTCACAAAATAAGCGGTCCAGTTGGAAATCCTACAGAGTTTATAAAACTAGTTAATGACAAACTAATTTCTTATTAATTACCAACGACGTTTGAATTGATTACAAACACCATAAATTTGATCTTCTAGTACAACTGATTCAGCATTTAATTGTGCTCGAAGACTCACTTGATTTTCTGGGAAATAAGTAGCTGCTCGAGAAGCATATATGTTTGACATTTGCAATATAAGAGTTGAACAATCGCCATAAGCTCTTTCGCCATTTTTGCGAAGATATTCAGCAGCTGCATATTCACGAGCTGCCATCTTTTCTGTGCTTATTTTTCCTTGCGCAAATAATTGATGTTCATTCACGTAATGTGCATGATTCTTTCTAGAAAAATTAATTAAGATTTGAGTATTTTCTTTTTTAGTGCAAGTTGAAGGGTCTGTCCCACATTTTTTCAATGACATTAATGCATTTGC
Source organism: uncultured Actinomycetes bacterium (assembly GCA_937896305.1). Classification (GTDB taxonomy): domain Bacteria; phylum Actinomycetota; class Actinomycetes; order S36-B12; family UBA5976; genus ATZT02. Next base: position 5,477 of record CALBND010000123.1, on the reverse strand, counting down.
AGGTTGAATGAATGTAAAAATAAATGAGAAAGTTACTGCTAGTACTACTAATCTTTTTTTCATTTATTTTCCTTTCTGGAAATGATGAGGGCTGCTTCGCAATTTCTTTCGAAACAGCCCTCGAATTACATTTTCAATCTAATTAACTTTAATTACCAGCTAAGTGGATTGAAAGGTGCAGTTGCTGGAGTTTCTACAACTGGAGTTGGAGCTGGTGCTGCAACCTTAGGTGTAGCTGCTTTTTTAGAAGATTTTTTCTTTGCAGTTTTTTTCTTCTTTGCAGGTTTCTTAGCAGCTTTCTTTTTCTTAGCTACTTTTTTCTTGGCAGGCTTCTTTTTTGAAGATTTTTTAGCTACTTTTTTCTTTGCAGCTTTCTTCTTTGAAGCTTTTTTACGTGAAGACTTCTTTACGGTCTTACGTTTTGCAGTTTTTTTACGAGCTGTTTTTTTAACAACGCGTTTTTTTGCTACCTTACGTTTAGCACTCTTTTTTGCAGTGCTCTTTTTTGACTTCTTACGTGCTGCCACTGATCCTCCGTACGGGGTGGGATGAATTACTTTCAATATTCTTGCACGACTTACCCCACAATAGCCAACCAGCACCCATATTTTTTGTAACAAAATTCAGGTTTTCTGGAGTTACTGGTGTGATTTATGCGAGGGAAGTTTTTGTGTTTGAGTTACTGCCCTAGCCTGATGCCCATGAGCACCAATTACTCCAGGCGCGGATTTTTAGCATTGATATTGGCAATGATTTCTTGGGGACTGGGCAATCCATTTGCTGACATGGCCTTGGATGCCTTTGCAGTTAGTCAATTATTAGTGCTTGAAATTGGTTTTGGGTTTTTAATAGTAGCTATATTTCTTGCTTGGCGAAGAAGGAAGCTAAAAATTAATTGGAAATTGGCCGCAGCGCTAGGACTTTTAGAGCCCGGATTTACATATTTATTTGGCAACATTGGATATTCTCGTGGCACAGTTTCTACAGGATTGATCGTGATGGCCAGTGAAGTCTTTTTTGTAGCAATTATTGGTGCTGTGTTCTTGAAGGAATTTATTTCACCTCGCATGATTTTTTCTATAATTTTAGGTTTTGGGGGAGTTGTCGTAGCAGTGTCTGAAGTAAGAAGTGGTGGAGAAGATTCTTGGTTTGGCGTATTTGCTTTCACACTCGCAGCAATTTTTGCCTCCCTCTATGTAGTTGTTGCAAGAATTTATGCTGCTAGAGACAATGTGGTTGATTTAGTATTTGGGCAGCTTTTTGTTGGCACAATCTTTGCTTTCATAATATTTGTGCTTAGTGGCTCTAATTTTCCTGAAAGTAATTCAATTGAGATGAAGTATTGGCTAGCTGCCTTTTGTTCTGGTTTATTTGGCGCAGCTCTTCCGTTTATTCTTTTCAACTACGCCTCTTCTTTGGTGGCAACCAAATATTCAGCCCTAGCCCTAAACGCCATTCCAATTGTTGGTATCGGCTTTGGAGGGTTACTGGGCAGAGGCCTGCCCACCCCAATCCAGGCACTAGGCGGGCTAATTGTTGTGCTTAGCCTTTATGTTGGCACGCGCGGTGATGAGAAACATGTTACTTTGAAATAAGAGGAAATTTTGTTTCCCCTAAACCTGAGAGGAATGATTACTTAATGGAATCTAGAAACCCGGTTATTCGTCGCTACGCCGACTTTCAAAAACCAGGATCGGTGTTAGGAAATAACACTAGAAATTATGACGACACTGTCATAACATCAACACCTGTTGAAACTTCAACAGATAAAACTTTTTCTGGTTTAAATCCAGCAAGCCCAGGACAACGCATTGTCACTATGGATGACGTGATTATGAAATCAATCACGATGTTGGGACTATTGCTTATTGGTGCTGCCATTGGCTGGATGACACCTGCTCTAACAATTGGTGCTGCAATTGCAGGAATTGTTTTAGGTTTAGTAAACACTTTCAAAAAGAACGTTTCCCCAGGTCTAGTTATGATTTATGGCCTAACTCAAGGTGTTTTTGTTGGTGGCATAAGTAACTTGTACCAAAATTATTTTGGAGAAAACACAAACATTGTTGGCAATACTGTGATGTGCACAGTTATCGCATTTGCCACCATGCTCTTCTTATTCAAATCAGGAATCATCAAAGTTGATGCCAAGTTCATCAGGTTAATGATGGTGGCCATGGTTTCTTACTTAGTCATAGCTGTCATTTCCTTGATTGCAATGTTTATGGGTGTTGGAAATGGTTGGGGCTTTTATGGTGTTGGTGGATTAGGAATTTTGTTAGCACTATTTGGTGTTGGCCTTGCCTCTTTCACACTGATGCTTGATTTCCAAGCTATTAGAACTGCAGTAACAATGAATTTGCCAGAAAAAGAATCATGGAGATTAGCTTTTGGTTTAACCATGACTTTGGTTTGGTTATATCTTGAGTTACTAAGACTCTTTGCAATTCTTGCAGGCAGAAGAGATTAATTAATTAATAAAAAATAGACCTGGTGAAATTTTTTACCAGGTCTATTTTTTATTTAAACAGTTACAGGAAATAAAACACCAGTTCTGGCATGGCAGTCATAACCATTTGGATTCTTTTTTAAATATTTTTGATGATAATCTTCTGCTTCAAAATAAACATGATCAGTAGCAGGAATGATTTCAGTAGTGATTGAATCAAAGCCCTGGGCAAGAATTTCTTTTTCATAAATATCTTTAGTTAAAATAGCTTCAGCTTGTTGACTTTCAGAAGTGTAGAAAACAGCACTTCGATATTGAGATCCAATGTCATTTCCTTGGCGGTTACCTTGTGTTGGATCATGAATTGTCCAAAACATTTCTAAAAGTTTTCTATAACTAACAAGTGCTGGATCAAAAATTACTTTGACTGTTTCGGCATGTCTTGTGGTTCCTGTGCAAACTAATTCATAACTTGGGTTTTCTTTTACTCCACCCATGTATCCCACTGAAGTTTCAATAACTCCATCGGTTTGCCAAAATCTTCGGTCAGCACCCCAAAAGCATCCGAGTGCGAAATATGCTGTTTCATTCATATAACTAGTCTAAACAGTTTTAATTAATCTGCACTATCGGAATTACTTATTAGATTTAGTGCTATCTATTTCTCGTGGTTTTGTCTCAGGCATCAAGATGGCAAAGAAGATTGCCATGCTCGATACTGCTGCTCCAGTCATGAAAGCCCAACCAAAACCTAAGGAATCAACTAATGATCCAGCCACAATTGGGCCAATGATTGAACCTAAATCACTTGTCATTTGAAAAGCTGCCACAACTGGTCCACTCTTTTTTCCACCGGTGACATCACCAATTACTGCAGCAGGAGCAGCTCCCATAAATGCTGCACCTATTCCAGCTATTGCCATGGAACTTATATATCCAATCGGAGTTTGAATTAAAACCAAAACAATAATTGAAATAAATAATGCACTTGTGCCAAGAATCATGGAAGGTTTTCTGCCCCGCGAATCAGTTGATCTTCCAGCAAGGGAAAGAAACGAAGCTTGCGTAATACTTGTTGCTAAGAAACCAAAACCTATAAGTGATGGACTTTGTTTCAAACCTTCCACAACAAATATTGGAATTATGGAAGATCTAATACCAAAAGAAACAAATCCAGTTGTTAAATTCACACTTAGGGCAGCTCTATAGGCCCTATTTTTTAATGCTGTACCAAAAAGTCTTAATGATTCAGAAGTTTTATATTTAATTTTTTCTTCTATTTTTGTTTTATCGTGACTACCGAGTAAAAATGCTGAAGCAGCAGCTGCTGCTAAAAGTGTCGTGGCGTAAACAAAAAATGGTGCGCGAAGTGAAATTGAAATAACAATTCCACCAACTGCTGGTCCTGCTAAACCGCCAACTAAAAATCCGCCTTGATAGGCAGATGCAGCTCTACCTCTTTGATCAGGTTTCACAATTCTTAACAGCAGAGCAAAAGCCGAAACAGTAAACATTGTGCTACCTAATCCGCCAGCACCTCGCAAGATAATTAAATGTTTAAAATCATTGGAGAAACCGGCTAGAAAACTAGAAATACTTACCAGCAGTAAACCTGTGGTTAAAACAAATCTTTCCCCAAATCTATTAACCCAAAACCCTGCTAAAGGGGCACACGCAAATCTCATAAAGGCAAAAACTGAAACTATGGAGCTTGCTGCCAGAGCACTAACTCCAAAGGATCTGGCAAATACTGGAATAGCTGGGGCAACGATGCCAAAACCAATTGCGACAAAAAATGCAATTAAAGAAATCACTGCAACTTCGTTGGGTAATCCTCGAAGCCATGGGGTTTGTCGAATATTTCGACCTAAATTTTTTATCAGAGTCACGGTATAGCCAAGCCTAAAGCATGGTTAAAAGAAATATTTCCAGATAGGCTATTTACTGTCAGCTTTTAACAAAGGAACTGGATTAAACAATTGTCAAACAAACATTTGGTTTCCCTAAAAGATATTCAGGAAGCAAGTCAACGTTTGCAAGGAATAGTTCGTCCAACTGTGATGATTAATGCTGGTTGGTTAGAAAGACAAATTGAAAGTCCAGTTTATTTAAAACCAGAAAATTTACAAAGAGCAGGTTCCTTCAAAATACGTGGTGCATATAACTTAATTTCGCAATTACCAAAAGAAATTAGAAGTAAAGGTGTAATTGCAGCAAGTGCTGGAAATCATGGTCAAGGAGTCGCCCTTGCAGCACAGTTACTTGGAATTAAAGCAACTGTTTATATGCCCATTAGTGCCTCGATTCCTAAAGTTGTTGCCACAAGAGGTTATGGAGCTGAAGTTAAATTTGCTGGTGAAACAATTGATATCGCCTTGCAAGCTGCAAAAGAAGAAGCAGAAAAAACTGGTGCTTTTTTTGTTTCACCATTTGATCACCCACATATTGTTGCGGGACAAGGAACTGTTGGTTTAGAAATTTTTGCCGAACATCCAGAATTAGAAACAGTTGTAGTTTGTACTGGTGGTGGAGGATTACTTGCTGGTAGTGCTTTAGCGTTAAAAGAATTGAATCCGAAAATAAAAATAATTGGGGTACAAGCAGAAAACGCTGCCGCATACCCACCATCTCTTAAAGCAGGTAAACCAGTTGCATTGCAATCAATGTCCACAATGGCTGATGGCATTGCTGTTGGTAAACCTGGTGATATTCCATTTGCAATTATTCAAGATTATGTGGATGAAGTTGTAACAGTGAGTGAAAATGATATTGCGATTGCGATACTACAAACTTTGGAGCGAGGCAAACTTTTAGTTGAACCAGGTGGGGCAGTGGCAGCTGCAGCATTTATTAAAAATCCTAAATATTTTTCTGGCCCAGTAGGATTAGTTTTATCTGGTGGCAACATTGATCCCATTTTGTTAGAAAGAATTATGCAATCTGGTTTGGCAGTTGCAGGAAGATATTTAACTTTAAGAATTAGAATCAAAGATAAACCTGGATCTTTAGGAACTTTAGTATCCGATAT
>CALBND010000122.1 GCA_937896305.1 uncultured Actinomycetes bacterium | reverse complement strand
AGCTAACTGCAATCGAAGCGATTCTGCTTATTTCAAATTTTCGGGAAAGGAAATAAATTCCTATTATTCCGATTGCAATTGAAATAGCCTGTAATCGAGCAGCATTTAAAATGGTATACGAAAAAAATTCAGATACAAAACCTACTGGCAAATAAAAAGAACTGATCTGTAAACCTAAATGTGCAGGAAATCCAGATAGCAAATAAGGCATGTAAGTGGTGGGATAAAAAAAACTACCTAAGTCCCACCATGAATATGCTTGAGAGTGATAATCACCATAAAAATCCCATGAGGGTGCAACTTTCCCCGTCAGATACCCAAAAAATATTACGAAAACGACAGTAACGAGAAAAAATACAACTAGAAAATCAAGTTTTTTCTCTGATAATTTCATGGATTCCAACCTGTTTATTGAATGAAGCCTTGAGTAATATAGTTGATTCTATAGCGAAATTATAAATAGATTAGATTTGGAGGCTTCGTGTTAGCGGTAGTGTCCCCCGGACAGGGCTCTCAGTCTCCAAAAATGCTTAGCACCTGGGGAGATAAGGAATCTTTAGACAAGATCGGTAAATTTTCTGAAATAATCAGTTTCGATTTAATTGATATTAGTGAAAATTATTCAGCTGAACAGATTAGACGAACCAATTTATCTCAACCACTAATCGTTACTGCTTCTTTAGTTTCTTATTTAGCTTTGAACCTAACAGAAGAAGTTGCAAAAAAAATAATTTTTACTGGTCATTCAGTTGGTGAATTCGTAGCCACTGCTTTATCTGGAGTGCTGAGCATTGAAAATGTAATAAAGCTTGTTGGTCTTCGTGGATCTTTAATGGAAAAAGCTTCTCAAGAAAATAATGACACGGGAATGTTTGCTGTCCTTGGCGGAGATAAATTACAAGTGATTAAATACTTAAACGATCTTGGAATAACAGCTGCAAACGTAAATAGTCAAGGTCAAATTGTTGCAGCAGGAACCTTAGAAAAATTAAACAAATTAAAAGAATCTCCACCCGAGGGGACTCGAATAAGGCCACTTGAAGTTTCAGGAGCGTTTCACACAAATTACATGGAAAGTGCGATGAAAAGTTTTGAGAGTTCTATTGTTGATATTGAGTTATTTGAACCGGTCTCTAAAATAATTTCAAATACAGATGGTGAAATTTTAACTGATAAAAATGAAATAGTTTCAAGACTAGTTTCACAAATTGTTTCTCCAGTTCGATGGGATTTGTGCCAAGCAAAGATGTTAAAAATGGGAGTAACTGGAATGCTGGAGCTAGCCCCTGGAGGCACATTGACTGGAATAGCTAAACGAGAAATCCCCACTATCGAGACATTTGCCATTAAAACAAGCGAAGATATTGCTGCAGCCCGTGAATTTATTAACAAACATATAGAATAAAAACAAATGAAAAAGCAAATCAAATCTAACCCAAAACCTGTAGGAACCAAAGTGGCAGGTGTGGGAGTTTATCGTCCTGAAAAAATAGTTTTAAATGATGACATTGCTCATTTAATAGATTCTTCAGATCAATGGATTAGAGAACGTTCTGGAATTATTCAAAGAAGATATGCCAACGAAAATGAATCTGTAGCAGATATGGCAGTTGCGGCTTGTTTAGAAGCAATCAAAGAATCTGGGATTAATCCAGTAGATATTGATTTAGTTGTGTTAGCAACTGCAACTAATCCTGCCCAACTACCAAACTTAGCGATGGAAATAGCTACCAGAATTGGTGCTACAAATGCTGGCGCCTACGACATTGGTGCTGCCTGTTCTGGTTTTAGTTACGGTCTAGCAGTTGTGAGTTCAGCAATTTTATCTGGTGATGCAAAAAATGCAATTATTGTAGGTTCCGAAAGAATGACTGACTTTGTTAGTGAAAAAGATCGTGGTACTGCATTTCTTTTCGCTGATGGTGCTGGAGCATTCGTTGTTACCTCATCAGATAAAACAGAAATAAGTAATCCTGTTTGGGGTGCAGATGGCACTTTAAATGATTGGATTTGTATGACCAAAGACTGGTCTTCTTACGTGAATGAAAAAGATGCTGAATTTCCTGCCCTCAAAATGGAGGGTCAAAAAGTTTTCCGCTGGGCCATAACTGAAATGGTGGGAATTGCTCAAAGGACTCTTGAAAAAGCTGGAATCGGAGTCGATGATTTGGGTGCTTTTGTGCCCCATCAAGCAAATCAGCGCATCACCGATCACATAGCTAAATCTCTTAAATTTCCACCTCACGTAGCCATTGCTCGGGATGGAATAAACATGGGAAACACCACAGCAGCCACCATTCCCTTGGCTCTCGACACCTTGCGGCGCAACGGTGAAGTAAAGTCAGGTGACCTAGCTTTATTATTGGGATTTGGTGCTGGATTGGCCTACAGTGGCCAAGTCATCGTGGTTCCATAGAAAGTTAGCAGAAATACTGACTAACTTGGTTAACTAAGAAGGAATATAAATGACAGACGAACAGATCGTAAGTGAATTAGCTGTAATTTTGAATGAAGTTGCAGGAGTTGACCAGTCAAAAGTATCTGCTGACAAATCATTTTTAGACGATCTAGAAGTTGACTCACTTAGCATGGTTGAAGTTGTTATGGCAGCTGAAGATAAATTTGGAGTTAAGATTCCTGACGAAGAAGTCAAGAATTTAAGAACTGTTGGTGATGCTGTTGCATTCATCAAAAAATCTGCTTAATTAAATTAATTTAAATATTTTATTGGGGTTGATATGACTCGTCGTGTTGTAGTTACCGGCCTAGGTGCATTAACCCCAATTGGTAAAAACGTTTCAGAAACTTGGACAAATGCTCTAGCTGGAAAATCTGGCATAGTTAAATTGACTGAAAGCTGGGCTGATGGCCTGGCTGCTCAAATAGCTGGACTAATCACAATTGATCCCCTATCTGTTTTGGATCGCGTTAGTGCCCGACGAATGGATCGAAGTACCCAACTAGGCGTTATTGCAGTTAAAGAAGCCTGGTCAGATGCTGGATCACCTGACATTGATAAAAAACGTTTAGGTGTTTTTTTTGGAACAGGAATTGGTGGGCTTTCCACAGTTTTAGAACAATATGACATCTTAAATACTCGCGGACCTGATCGTGTTAATCCAATGACAGTACCGATGATCATGCCTAACAGTGCTGCAGCCATGGTTGGTTTAGAAGTCGGTGCCCAAGCAGGTGTGCACTCTCCGGTTTCAGCTTGCGCCACAAGTGCTGAAGCAATTGCTGGTGGCTTGGAAATGATTCGTAACAACAGAGCAGACATAGTTGTAGCTGGTGGAACAGAAGCATGTGTGAACCGTTTAGCAATAGCAGCCTTTGCTTCGATGAGAGCATTATCTACCAGAAATGATGAACCAGAAAAAGCTTCCAGACCCTATGACCTTGATAGAGATGGATTTGTAATGGGTGAAGGTGCTGGTGCCTTAATTTTGGAAGAAGAAGAGCATGCATTAAAACGTGGTGCAAAAATTTATGGCGTAGTAGTTGGTTCAGGTATGTCATCAGATGGCTATCACATTGCAGCACCAGAACCAGAAGGTGCAGGAGCCTCAAGAGCAATTAAATCTGCATTAATAGATTCAAATGCAAAAGCTTCCGATGTTATTCACATCAATGCACACGCAACTTCAACCCCTGTTGGAGATATCGCAGAATTTAAAGCAATGAAATCTGCCTTAGGCAATGCATTAGAAAACGTAATTGTCACTGCTACAAAATCGATGACAGGACACTTGCTAGGTGGAGCTGGTGCAGTTGAATCTGTTTTCACAATTATGGGCCTTAAAGAAGGATTGATTCCACCAACAATTAATTTAAATAATCAGGATCCAGAAATTCAAGTGAAAGTTGCTAAAAATGAACCGTTCAAGATTGATGGAAACGGCAAAATTGCTTTAAATAATTCATTTGGCTTTGGTGGCCACAACGTTTGTATTGCTTTTTCTAAAAATTAACCTGTTTTTGTAATCCAGCGAATCGAAGTACCAGTTTGGTTTCGTCTGTAGGGTTCTAGATCTTCATCCCAAGGCGAACCTAATAAAAATGCCAATTCGACTTCGAAGGATTCATTTTCTAGTCTTGCTCTTTCTAAAGCAGATCTTAATCTAGATTCTGTCACCACTGTTTCTCCAAGTGAATTCATTTCGGCTCTAAATATTCCTAATTCGGGAGTTAAAGCAAATCTTTCTCCAAGTTGATTAGAGGTTGGTTCTTGAATACATTCTAATTTTAATTTAGACCATTTACTCAACCCTGAAACGATTCTGGCAGAAGTTCCAATTGGACCAATCCAATTAAGTTCAGCTGTAAAATTATTTGGTGAAATATGTTGAGATTGCCAATCAAGTTCAATTGAAGTGTTGAGGATTTCGGTAAGTGCCCAATTAACGTGGCTACAAATACTTTTAGGACATGAATAAATCATTAATGAACCACGAACCTCACGTGGTTCCATGGAGACGACAAGATGCATTAAATTTCCTCCTACTTTGAGCTGCGCCTTCCCCAGCGATCTCAAAGCCTTTATTGGAGGCTATGTCTTAAATTAAATATACCCACCTTTGACACGCCGTGACAAAGGTGGGTAAAAGAGCTAAAACCTAACTACTTTTCCAAAGTAAATTGTAAATACAATTCGGTTTTGGTTTCACCATTACAGCCACTATAAAACGGTGCTACCAGAGTTGAATTTGTGTTCACTCCTAAAACTGGAACAGTCTCAGTAGCTGCTTCTAAATATGTGACTCCAAGTCCAGTGATGCAGCCGACTGGAACTGTTGAGACATTATGGAAACTGCCATCAGCCGCAACGTATCTACCAGTGGTGTAGGACCATGACTTCAAACCAGATTCTAAGTTTGTAACTTTCAGCTGGATTAGTACATTTCCATTTGGTTTTTTCCACAAATACCCAGATTTAATGTCATACCCACGATTAATGTAATCGATCGTTGCATTAAAAATACTATTTGATAATTTTGCTGATTTACCATCTTTTGATTTAAAAGTGAAATCAGTGATTTTTCCAGATTTGT
>CALBND010000121.1 GCA_937896305.1 uncultured Actinomycetes bacterium | reverse complement strand
CCAGAAGATGCTATAACTTCAGATTTATTAGAAGCTATCGAAACAAAAAAACAATTACGCTTTGAGCAAGTAAAAGGATTTAGGGGATCAGCTTATTTAAAATCTAGTCAAGACATGTCCCAGATTGCATTTAATGTGGCAAAACATTGCAATATTCCTGAAATGGCATCGTTACTTCTTAAATTCACTAATGACATCGCCCAAGAATGCAGTTTAGATCCTATTAAAGATTTAGGAATTGGTTCGATAACTGTTCCAGAAATAGATGTAGTTTTAGGTAAAGACAGTCAAGATGCAAAGAAAGTTTTAGCAAATAAATGCTTTACAGGATTAGCTAGCTTAGGGTTAGAAAATAATATTATTTATCAAAATAGATTACAAGATGAATTAAATGTTATTAATAACTTAGGATTTGCTGGCTATTTTTTGACAGTGGAAGAAGTTGTGAATTTAGCCAAAGAAATGAAGATCAGAGTTGCTGCCCGGGGATCAGGAGCTGGAAGTTTAGTTAATTTTACTTTAGGCATATCAGGGTTAGACCCAATCAAGTATGGGTTAATTATGGAAAGATTTTTATCACCTTTAAGAAGTGCTTTGCCAGATATTGATATAGATGTGGAATCTGCTAGACGTCTTGATATTTATGATGCAATATATAAAAGATTTGGGCAAGAAAGAGTTGTTTGCATTTCTATGCGAGAAACTTATCGAGTCAGGCACGCCATTAGAGATGTTGGTGCAGCTTTAGGGTTACCGATAAATGAAGTTGATGCTTTTGCTAAAACACTCCCACGTATTAGTGCGCGAAAAGCTCGTGAGGCTTTAAGTAATTTACCGGAATTAAAAAGATCTTCTTTTTCTCGTTTACTGGCAGAAGGTAATTTAGATCTCTATCTTGATTTAGTAGAGAAACTTGATGGATTACCAAGACATCTGGCAATGCATCCTTGTGGAATTGTTTTATCAGATAAAACATTACTTGATAGAACTTCAGTTGAATCAAGTGCTGGTGGTTTTCCTATGAGTCAATTTGATAAAGATGATGTTGAATTGATGGGATTTTTAAAGCTAGATGTTTTAGGTATTCGAATGCAATCTGCAATGAGTTATGCAGTATCAGAAATTAAAAGAATTGATGATGTTGCAATAGAGCTTGATGAGATAAAGCTTGATGATGAAAAAACTTTTAAACTGATCCAATCAACTAAAACTTTAGGATGTTTTCAGATTGAATCACCAGGACAAAGAGAGCTAATTGGAAAATTTGCCCCCACAACTTTTAATGATCTAATTATTGATATTTCACTTTTTCGACCTGGGCCAGTCAAGTCAGATATGATCACTCCTTTTCTAGAGGTCAGACATGGGAAAAGAAATCGACCTTTATTTCATGAAAAAATAGATCCGATTTTAGAAGAAACCAATGGCGTAGTGGTTTTTCACGAACAAGTCATCAAACTAATAAGTGTTATGACTGGTTGTTCTTTAGCTCTAGCTGATGAAAAAAGACGAGCAATGGGCTCATTTGCTGACCAGGAAGATTTAGGTGAATGGTTTATTAAAAGTGCTAAAAAATTGAAATTTGGGCATGAATTAATTAATCATGTTTGGCAGATTCTAAAAGCATTTGCCTCATTTGGTTTCTGCAAAGCACACGCTGGAGCATTTGCTTTGCCTACTTACCAATCTGCTTGGCTTAAAGCCCATCACTCGGCAGCTTTCTTAGCTGGGGTTTTAACTCATGATCCAGGAATGTATCCCAAACGGTTAATTGTTAATGATGCTAAAAATTTTGGTGTGATGTTATTGCCACTTTCGGTTAATAAATCTGATGGAGTTTATCGAGTGGAAAAAGTATTAGATCGGTACGCAATTAGATTATCTTTACTTGATGTTAAAAATATTAGTCAAAATGAAATAATTAAAATAGAAGAAAATAGACCCTTTACTAGCTTGAGTGACTTTTGGCAAAGAGCAAGAGTTTCAAGAAATGTTACTGAAAATATTATTTTAGCA
>CALBND010000120.1 GCA_937896305.1 uncultured Actinomycetes bacterium | reverse complement strand
AGATTTATTGGCTTTCTTTTCTTGCTTAGCAGCCCTTTTTTCTTTTAGGCTTTTTTCGGCCGGTTTCTTCTTGTTAACCTGACCTTTGGATTTTTCACCCATGATCACAACTCCTATTTGTTGGTACCTTGTCTCTATCTTGTCATGAAATATGTGTTTCAAGTGACACTTTTGCGCATGAGTTTTCGATTTTTGCTTGTGGCATAGTGTTAAGGGTGGACTTTCTGAAATCTAAAATCCGACATCTGCTGATAGCGGTTTGTATAGTTTTTGCCTCCCAAGTTTCACCTGCGGCAGGTATTGGTTTACCATTGAACGCCGAAACCGATGCAGTTAGAGCAGAAATTACTGCATCAAAAGCTGAACTTGCTCAAGCCCAAGACGTATTAAAAAAGGCTACCGCCGAATTAAACAGTGCAATTGCCGAAGATAAAAAAATTAAAGCTGAACTAGTTGCTGCTCAAACTCAAAGAGACCAAATCTTAGCCGATATAAAGATCTTGGAAGATGAGATAGCTGTGATGCAGGCTCAAATAGATGACCTAATCCGTCAAACCTACATAGATGGAAGTCAACAAGAGCTCTATCTACTTGAAGCCATCTTGTCTTCTGAGGACACAAATGACGCTCTTTCTACATTTAATTCATTGCAATCCTTGTTAAATAACAGTAGCAAAATTGTTAAACAATTAAATGAAGATAGGGAATTATTAAAGGTAAAAGAGCAAGACTTAGCACAACGAGAAATTGAAATATCGGAAAAGAAAGTCAAAAGTGCGGAATTGGTTGCACTAATGGCTTCAGCTAAACAAAAAGCAGATAATGAATTAGAAAGAATCAAAAAAATTGTTGCGGCTAAAGAAGCATTATTAAAGCGATTAGTTTTAGCAGGTTTAAGTGCTAATCAAGCTAACTTTGGAAACAGGGTAGGTCCTGGAAATAGGGTTTTGGGCACAGATATTTCTCGCTGGCAGCATTATGGAAGCGCGCCTATAAATTTTGTTCAAATGTATGAAGCAGGGATGAGATTTATTTTTATTAAAGGAACTGATTCCCATCCGCTAGGTGCTGATGCAGCAAAATATTGGTCCCGCATCGATTTTCCAGCAGCAAGAGAAGCTGGATTGTTGACAGGTATTTATCATGCAGCACTAATTCCTAAAGGCATTTCTAGTGATGCAGCATTTAGTGCAGGCCAACAGCAAGCAGATTTACCAATTGATCACCTAAATTCACTAGGTGGTCTAGTCCCCGGGGTATTACCAATTGTTTTAGATATGGAATCATTTTCTAGACCCTCTGGTACAAGTTCAGCTGTGGTTTCTAATTTCACACTCGGTTTTACTAGTCGAGTCAGGGAAAGAACCGGGAAAACCCCAATTGTTTATTCGAATCTAAATTTCATCAGATCATATTTAACGAATGGGGCGATTGCTAATAACTATTTGTGGATTGCTAACTATTCAAGAACCACAAACCCTGCTGCCACCTCAAGTGGAAGTTGTGTCAGAACTATTTGGAGTTCTTCTAATTGTGAAATTAATTGGACTTTTTGGCAATACACAGATTCTGGTCCCGGAACCAATTACGGTATCCCCAGAGGTGGTTTAGATATGAACGTTTTTGCCTTTGAGCCAAGTAACCTTTTGGCAATGGCTGGTTACTAGTAGCTCCTTAGTCAGACTTTTCATCATGTGAAACTTGGCACTAATTACAAATTGTCTTATTTGGGTTAAAGTTAGGTCACTTGTGTGTGACAGGTTTAATAGGGGAGAAAATTAATGACTTTAGCGACCAGATTAAATAATTTGGGAACAGAAACAGCATTTGCAGTTTCCTTAGCTGCTGCTGACTGGAGTGCTAAAGGAAATAAAATTTATCCTTTTCATCTTGGTGATTTAAATATTCCAACTGCTAAAAATATTGTGGAAGCGATGAATAAAGCTATTGCTGATGGCAAAACTGGTTATTGTCCAGCTGCAGGAATACCTCAATTAAGAGAAGCCTTAGCAAAAGATGTTTCCGAAAGAAGAAACCTAAAATTTGGTGTGGAAAATGTTGTGGTTCAACCAGGGGGTAAACCTGTTATTTCAAAATTTATTCAATCAATCATGAATCCTGGTGACGAAGTTTTATATCCCAACCCAGGTTATCCAATCTATGAAAGCCAAATTGAATATTTTGGTGGTATTGCTAAACCTTATAGATATGTTCCTTCACAAACGGGTTTCAATATTGATCTGGAACAAATACAATCATTAATTGGACCAAAGACTAAGGCAATTATTTATAACGATTTGCAAAACCCTAATGGTGCTGAATCAACAGATGAAGAAAGAGAAGCTTTAGCACAAATTGCGATAAAGAATAACTTATGGGTTTTATCAGATGAAGCATATTTTGAAATGAGATTTTCTGGGAAATCTAAATCAATTGCTCAAATACCTGGGATGCAAGAGCGAACAGTAATTTTGTATACATTTTCTAAAAAATTTGCAATGACTGGTTGGAGACTTGGGGCAGCTATTGCTCCAGTGGAAATAGCTAATTCAATTGCCAAATTGAACACCAACGATGAATCCTGTACCACTCACTTTGTGCAATACGGGGGAGTTGAAGCTATTACCGGTGATCAATCACATGTGCCAGTAATGATAAACGTATTAAAAGAGCGCAGAGATATAGCTGTCTTAATGCTTAATCAAATGCCAGGAATCAAAGTGCACACCCCAGAAGCGGGATTCTATCTTTTCCCAGATGTCACTGAAGCGATGAAAAATAAATCTATGACCGAATTAGCTGACTTTGCCCAAGATGCGTTACACAAAACTGGGGTATCTTTTTGCACCAGATTGCATTTCGGAAGACCGCAAGCAGATGAGCAAAGAAAATATATCCGCTTAGCTTTCTCAGGTATCAACAAAGATCAAATCGAAGAAGGATTGGCTTTAATGGGAAAGTGGATAGCTTCCTAAATGCCAAAAGTAGTTGTAACAGGAAAAATTCCTCAAATGGCACTTGATCGCATAAAAAGTCTTTATGATGTTTGGGCCTGGCAAGAAGAAACCCCTATTAGTAGAGCTCATTTATTACAGGAAGTAAAAGGGGCGAGTGCAATAGTTTCACTTTTAACAGAGAAAGTTGATGAAGAATTATTATCTGCTGCAGGAGATAATTTAAAAGTAGTTTGTAACGTTGCTGTTGGTTATAACAATATAGATGTCGCTTCTTGTCTGAAAAGAAATTTAATAGTGACCAACACTCCTGGAGTGTTAACTGATGCAACAGCAGATATTTCGATGTCACTTATTCTGATGACTACTAGACGTTTAGGTGAAGGCGAAAGAGTAATTAGAAGTCAAAAACCTTGGGCTTGGGGCATGTTTTACATGCTAGGTAGCAGCATTCAAAATAGACAACTAGGAATTGTTGGAATGGGTCAAATCGGTATGGCTACTGCTAAAAGAGCAGCAAGTTTTGGTATGAAAATTGCTTACACAAGACGTAACAGATTAGCTGAAAATATTGAAAAAGAATTAAATGCTACCTATATGACAATGGATGAGTTATTGCAAACTAGTGATGTCGTCTCCCTGCATTGCCCTTATTCAGAAAAAACACATCATTTAATTAGCACTAAAGAGCTTTCGATGATGAAGAATTCTGCCTTTTTGATTAACACCGCTAGAGGTCCAATTGTTGACGAGGCCGCTTTAGTTGAGGCGTTAGTTAAAAAAGAAATCACTGGTGCAGGCTTAGATGTTTATGAAGAAGAACCAAAAGTTAATCCAGGTTTATTAAATCTAGAAAATGTGGTTCTCATTCCACATTTAGGATCTGCCACGGTTGAAACTAGAACAGCGATGGCAAACTTAGCAATTGATAATCTAATTTCTGTGCTTGATGGTAAGGGTGCACTTAATTTAGTTACTGCTTAATTCTTTAAGGGGTGACGCCAACTTCTGGCACCACTATTGGCGCAACATAATCTGGAGCAATACCTTTCTCGGTTAGTGCCCACGATGGTTGGAAATCAAAGCTTCCCTTTGGAGTTGTTTCAAGAGCAGATAACATTGATTCTTTCCAAATAGGACCTGGTAAAGAACTACCAAATACTTGTTTATATTTTTTACCGTTAATGGTTATATTTTTCATTGGATACTTATATCCACCACGAGGATCCCCAACCCAAACAGCAGCAGCTATTTCTGGAGTAAAGCCCACAAACCAAACAGCAGCTGAATCATTTGTGGTTCCAGTTTTTCCACCAGCAGGAGTTCCTAATGACATTTTTCCACCAGTTCGACCAGAAATAGAACCATCGATAACATTTGTCAACATTAAACCTGCAGTATCTGCTGTTCCTTGATCAACTATTGATTCACAAAGAGTTCTGGGCAAAGCTAAATCTTCACCATCTCTAGTTGTTACTTTTGTAATGGCACTAGTTGGACAATGCACACCGTGATTAGCAAAAACGGAATAAGCAGAAGCCATCATCAGGGGAGTTACAGGTGCAGTACCTAAAGTAAAGGAAGGAACTCTTTCTAACCCTTGTCCTCGACCAGTTGTTAAACCTAGTTTTTCTGCAATATCAACTGGTCTACATAAACCGGTTACTTCTTCTAAGCCCACAAAATATGTGTTAACCGAATAAGCTAAACCTAAATTCATATCAAAAACACCGCTACGAGTTGAGTTATTAACTGTGTAAGGTTCAAAAACTGGAGCACCGTTTTCACAAGCTGTAAAGTTTGAAAAAGTTTTTGGGGTATTAGCATCAAGAGTGGTTGCAGGACCATAACCTTGTTCTAATGCTGCCAACATTGTGAAGACTTTAAAAGTTGAACCAGCTTGCATGCCAGAAGTTCCACCATGCAAGGCATCAACGTTGTAGTTATAAGTGGTGTTACCTAAACCATCTGTACCCCAAGTTCTGTTTTGAGCCATGGCCAAGATTTGTCCATTTTTAGCATTTACCATTGAGATCGCTGCAGCTTTTTGACTTGGGTCGTCTCGGGGAATGTATTTATCAACAGCAGCTTGGGCACCTGCTTGCACGTTTAGATCAAGTGTTGTGGTGATTGTGGCACCAGATTCTCTTAAGAATAAATCTCGTTCTACTTGAGTCTCTCCAAAAGTGGGATAATTTCTTACTAGTTGCACAACATAATCACAATAATATGGTGCAACAGATCCAGTGCAACCATTTCTAATTGGGGTGGGATTTAAATAATTTGTGACTGGAACTTTTTTTAAATCATTTGCTTCACTATTTGCTAAATATCCATTTGCCACCATACGATCTAATACTTGATTTCTTCTGTTTTCATTACGGGCAGGATTTCTGATTGGATCAAAACCAGTTGGCTGCTGAACAATTCCTGCAATTGTTGCTGCCTCTAAAACAGTTAGATTAATGGCTGATTTCGAAAAGTATCTATTGGATGCTGCCTCTACTCCGTGTGCTCCTGCACCGAAATAGGAAATATTTAAATAGTTAGCTAAAATTTCATCTTTTGAACTAGTTCTCTCTAAAGCAAGGGCGTAGCGCATTTCTTTCAATTTTCTAGCAAAAGTTTTTTCTTTAGCAGCTGCTGCTTCTTCAGGTGTCTTGGCAGAAAGAGCAAGGGAGTTTTTCACATACTGTTGAGTTAAAGAAGATCCACCTTGCACCACACCGCCACTGATCTGGTTGGTGACTAAAGCTCTTATCGTTCCTTTTAAATCAATTCCGTTGTGATCATAAAATCTTGCATCCTCAATACTAATAATTGCTTGTTGCATTGGTTTTGAGATTTCTTCAATTGAAACTTCAATTCGGTTTTGTTGATAAAGATCAGCAATTTGTGTGCCATCAGCGGCCAAGATTCTGGTGCTTTCGGGTAAGGGAAGTGTTTGAAGATTTATGGGCAAAGTATCAGCTGCCTGATTAGCGCTCTTAATAGATGCACCAGCTATTGCTAAAGCAGGAATTCCACCTATGAAGATAAGTAGGCCTGCGAATAAAATAGCAACCAGGGTAGGTGAACCTAGGACTTTTAGGTCAGTAGGTTTTTTACGCCAAAAGGAGAATTTTGTATTCATTACCCTTCTAACTTATTGCCTCCACAGATTTACGCACTTCA
The DNA here is from genome assembly GCA_937896305.1 of uncultured Actinomycetes bacterium. Lineage (GTDB taxonomy): Bacteria > Actinomycetota > Actinomycetes > S36-B12 > UBA5976 > ATZT02. Next base: position 636 of record CALBND010000120.1, on the reverse strand, counting down.
ATACACCGAAGAGTCTGCACAATTTTGAATAATTCTGGCATTTTTACACCCAAGGTAAGGCTAAATTATTTACCTTGGGCAATATAAGTATTTTTTAGCAAAAATACTTTAGGAAATTTGCTCAGCGATAGATTTTGCCTGGGTTAGAATTTCACCACTTATTGGCACATAACCTAATTTAGGTCCTTGTTTAGGGCCGCATGAATCAAGTAGATAGTTCGCATAATCTTCTACCGCAGCAGCTTTGACTTCTGAGATGTTTTCCCCAGATTCAGTTTCATAGTTTGATTTATCAGGAACCAAAATATAGGAAACTAGCACAATATTGTAGGCCCCAGCAATTGCTTTATCCCACTGTAATTTCACAACACCATTTGCATCAATATCTGTGTTTTCGTCAATAAATTTTGAAGCTGTTGAAGTGGATGGAATAACAAAGTCTCCATTAGGATTTTTGATTGCCGCAAAAGTTTTTACATTTTGTGCAGTCCAGTCGGCAAGATCTGCATAACCTATAGAAAATTCTGTTGTTTTAACCGCAGTGACAAGTTGGCCACCACTTGTAAAACCTAATCCTCCAGCAGGATCTCCCACACCATTTGCAGTTGTTATGGTGCTGTTTCTGCTCCAGCCTTC
>CALBND010000119.1 GCA_937896305.1 uncultured Actinomycetes bacterium | reverse complement strand
AGAACGTCGTGAGACAGTTCGGTCCCTATCCTCCACGCGCGAAAGAGTTTTGAGAGGACCTGTCTCTAGTACGAGAGGACCGAGATGGACGAACCTCTGGTGTGCCAGTTGTCCTGCCAAGGGCATGGCTGGTTGGCTACGTTCGGACGAGATAACCGCTGAAAGCATCTAAGCGGGAAGCTCACCTCAAGATGAGAACTCTCACAGGGTTAACCTGGTAAGACCCCCAGAAGATGACTGGGTTGATAGGCCGGATGTGGAAGCGCAGCAATGCGTGGAGCTGACCGGTACTAATAGGTCGAGGGCTTGTTTTCACAACTTTTTCAAAAAATTATTTCCTGTCAAAGGAAGTACTCGCGTCCTCTATGCGGTTTTCGAGTTATGTATCGGAAATAGTTATGTATGTAACTATCTCGAACACAACTCAATAAAGTTACGGTGATCATGGCGAGAGGGAAACGCCCAGCTCCATTCCGAACCTGGAAGCTAAGCCTCTCAGCGCCGATGGTACTTCTCTGGAGACGGAGCGGGAGAGTAGGACGTTGCCGGACATATAAAAATATCCACCCTTCGGGGTGGATATTTTGTTTTCAGACCTCGACTAAATTGTTTTTAACAACTAAAAGAATTGGAATAAGTGAAACAATAACTTATGGACGAATTAGTTGTTCCAGAAGAAATAACTGGTAAAGAATTAGCCCCAGAAATTAAGGCCGAATTAAGAACACTGCCCGAAGGTTTAGCAAAGTTTGTGGCCAGACATTTAGTGGCAGCTGGAGAATTTGTTGACACAGATCCTCAACTTGCATTGCAACATGCAAAAGCAGCTAACACAGGTGCTGCAAGTCGATTAGCAGTTATTAGGGAAGCAGTTGGTGTAACTGCATATCACTGCGAAGAGTACAAATTAGCGTTAAGTGAATTAAGAACTGTAAGAAGAATAAGTGGCAGACCAGATTCTTTAGCCATGATTGCAGATTGTGAAAGAGCATTAGGTAGACCTGAAAAGGCAGTTGAATGCGGTAATGAAAAAGATGTTCACAAAATGGATCGGCTAGATTTTTGTGAATTAATGCTAGTTGTTGCAGGTGCTAGAAAAGATTTAGGTCAAAGCGATGCTGGTTTAGCGTTAGCAAAAATACCTGAGTTTAATACTGGTAAACCTGTCGAATTAGCAGCCAGATTATGGTTTGTTTATGCACAAACTCTTAAAGAATTAGGCAGAAATGATGAATCTCAAAAATATTTCAACAAAATCACAGAAATCGATCCAGATAATTTAACTGGGGCTAAAGAAATGCTAGTTAAATAATGGCAATTATTGATAGCTATGACTGCATCCTGCTTGATCTTGATGGTGTTGTTTATCTTGGTTCTACTCCAATTGAGAACGCTGTGGCTACAATAAAAGAGCTACAGCAAAGAAAAATAAACATATCTGTTATCACAAATAATGGTTCAGTTACTGCTAAAAGTGTTTCTAAATGGATGAAAGAATTCGGGTTAACCTTCAAACCAGCAAACATAATTACTAGCTCTCAAACACTGTGCTGGTATTTAAGTGAAAATTTCTCAAAAAATTCAAAAGTTCTAGTAGTGGGATCTGAGAATTTAAAAGAATCTGTGAAAGAAGCAGGATTTAAAGTTGTCGCAAAAGCAGATAAAGAACCAATAGCAGTGGTCAATGGAATCTCACCTGATGTTTCCCAAGGAGACTTATCTGAGATGTGTTTTGGAATTTATGCAGGTGCCAAATGGATATCGACTAACGGTGATTACACATTTCCAACAGATAAAGGACTTGCCCCTGGTAATGGTTCTTTTAATGCGTTAATAACTTCAATCACCGGAAAAAAACCGTTACTGATGGGTAAACCTGAACCACACATGTTTTTGCAGGCAGCAGAGATTTTTGGCTCAAAAAACCCGTTGGTGGTGGGGGATCGTCTTGATACCGATATTCAAGGAGCCAACAATGCTGGATTCAAATCCCTTTGCGTTCTAACGGGAGTAACTGATTTAGTCCAAATCAAAGCATCTTCAGCATCCACAAGCCCAACTTATGTTGGAAAAGACTTAAGTGCGTTGCTAGATAACAACAGTCTTGTAAGTTGGTAGGTATGGAAAACCAATTCGACGAAAGCACCCAGGATCAACAAGCAGAGCTGTCTTTAGGGGCTTTAAAACCAATCATCTCGACTGGTGACTCCAGAGTTGATGAGGCCATGGAAAGACTAAATGATTTAAAAAATTTACCAGCTATTGACCATGTCACAGTTTTTGAAGATGTGCACCGTCGTTTACATGAAACTTTAACTGAAAACTCAGAGTGAGCCTCAACAGATTAGATCAGGAACTAGTTCGAAGAGGACTAGCCAGGTCACGTGAAATCGCCAATGAATTGATTCAATCAGGAAATGTCTTAGTCGATCATGTTCCAGCCCTAAAACCTGATAGACGCGTGAATCAAGATGTCTCAATAATAATTGAAACCGAAGTAGATCATTATGTAAGTCGTGGAGCACATAAATTAATAAGTGCATTAGATGTTTGGACTGAAGTCAAGGTGGAGAATCAAATCTGTTTAGACGCTGGTTCCTCTACTGGAGGATTTAGTCAAGTATTACTTGAAAGAAAAGCATCAAAAGTTTACTGTGTTGATGTTGGATATGGTCAATTAGCTTGGGAAGTCAGAAATAACCCATTAGTAGTTGTCATGGAACGCACAAATATTAGAAATATGCCAGAAAAAACTTTGGATCCGCTTCCAAAAATAGTGGTTGCAGATTTATCTTTCATTTCTTTATCTCAAGTATTGCCAGCCCTAATTAAAAATGCTACAGATGATGCAGACTTTTTATTGATGGTGAAACCACAATTTGAAGTTGGTAAAGACTCCATCGGAGCAGGCGGAGTGGTTAGAGACCCAGAATTGCGTAAAGATGCTATTCGTAAAGTTGTAAAATCAGGTCAAGATTTAGGTTTAGGATGCAACGGGGTCACAGCTTCTGCTCTGCCCGGACCAAAGGGAAATGTGGAATATTTTGTGTGGCTTAAAAAAGGTTCTTCAATTATCACTGATGAACAAATTGTTGACGCGATAGCTAAGGGACCACAATCGTGAGTAACGCAACTAATATTTTAGT
>CALBND010000118.1 GCA_937896305.1 uncultured Actinomycetes bacterium | reverse complement strand
CTGCGCCTAAAAAAGCGATTAAAATAAAAAGTCTTAGCAGAGTGTAGATAAGAATCGACATAAAGTTACACTCCAGCGTAACTATGAAGGCCAGTTACCCAAATATTTATTACAAAGAAATTAAAAATTATCGCTACATATCCAATAATTCCAACCCAAGCAGACTTTTTACCTTTCCAACCAATTGTGACACGTGAATGAAGGTAAGCAGCGTAAATAATCCAAGTAATAAAAGCCCACGTTTCTTTTGGATCCCAACCCCAATATCTTCCCCAAGCACTTTCAGCCCAAATCGCACCAGAAATAACTGCGAAGGTCCATATTGGGAATGCAAAAAGAACTACCTTGTATGAGAACTCATCTATTCGATTTGCCGACGGTAATTTTTTAAACTTATTTTTCACTTTAAATAAGTAAATAATTGATAAACCAAAATTGATAGAAAAAGCCCCGTAAGAAATAATTGCTGCTGTCACATGAATTAGTAACCAACTTGATTTTAAAGCTGGAACAAGGGGTCCACTTTCTGTGTAGAGCACGACTACAGATAATCCTAAAAGAATTAAAACTGGAGCAATTACAAAAATCCCAAGCCAATTTATATCTTTCCTTATAGAAATTACTAAGAAACTTAAAATTATTGCAAAACAGGAAGCTAGAGCAAACTCATACATATTTCCCCACGGAGCTCTTTGTGCTGCAACTCCCCTTAAGACAAGTGCTAATCCTAAAAAAATACCTGTTAGCCAAGTTAAGTTCATGGCAATTCTAGAAGTTTTAGATGTTTTGGAATTTTGCGAAAGAGCTACAGAAAATAAAACTAAGTTTATAGCGCTCAATAAGATAGAAAAGTAAACTAGTAGATTACTTAATGAATTTGAATTCATAAATTCCTATCTTTTTTGAAAGGTTTAGCAAGTTTAAGTTCTACTAATAGTCTATTAATGTCTAATCCAACGTCATGAGTTGCACTCTTAGACAGACCTGATAGTTCCATCACACTCTTATCACTCTTGGTTGATATTTTTAGAAAAATCCGTCGCCTTTGAATTCCAAGACCAAAAAACATACCCAACATGGCAAAAATAGCTCCAGCTAACGCAAAACCTTTAGCGGGATCATATGAGATTTGGAAAGAGGCAAACCGTTCAACATTTTGAAATGTAACTGAATAACCATTATCCAATTTCCATGTTTGTCCAGGCTTTAATTCTTCAAGTCCGGTTTCAACCATGTTTGAAGTTTCTAAACGATAAATGCTTTGAGGGGTGCCTTCATTTACTCCTAAGTCTCCTTGCCAAAAAGACATAAATAATTCGGGATCGTCTAGCCCTGGAAAAGTTGAAACTGGTCCATTTAAAGGATCGATTTCTGCAGTAGGTAGAAAGCGAGCGTTTATACCTATCTGGGGACTTTCATCAGGAATCTTTATTACACCAATGGATGAAAAATTAGCGTCTTGAGGAAGAAAGGTAACTGAATCTGAAAAGACTATTTCGTTATTTTTATCTTTAACTTCAATTCTAGGAGCGTAGCCGTGTCCTGTTAAATAAATTTTTGTTCCATCAATTTCAATTGGTTTATTAACTAAAACATCAACATCTTCTACTTGACCAGCGTTTTCTAAAGATATTGATGCAACAAAGCCTCTTGGTGCACCTCGCTGATTCAAACCTCGTTCAAAATCTACCTCAAAATTTTTTAGATAAAAATAGAAGTCTGGCATGCTTTTTTCTTTAAAAAACTTACCAGCATGAAAGTCATCATATTGTGTTAAATTGTTTGCAAAACCATTACCTTCTTTTACGATGATAGTGCCCCGGTAATTAAACAAAGCTCCAAACGCAACCGCGATAGTGATTAGAATTAGACTTGCGTGAAAAACTAAATTACCAGCTTCCCTCAAATAACCTTTCTCTGCTGTTAATGAATTTCCAGAAATATTTAATCTCCATTTTTGTTTTTTTAAAACTTTTTGAATTGATTTATAAGAATTACTCTTTAAATTAATTTTCTGGTATCCAGTAAATCTTGTAATATTTTCAGGAGTTTTTTGTGGTATTTCATTTAAATTTTGCCAATAGACTTTTAATCTTGGAATTACACAACCAATTAATGAAATCATTAATAAAATATAAATAGCTGAAAACCAGAATGATCCATAAACATCAAATAATCCAAGTTGCTCAAATATTTTTACCAATCCGGGATTATTTTCTTTCCATTGCTTAACTCTTAAAAGTGAAGCTGTTTTTTGGGGCAATATTGAACCCGGGATAGCAGCTAGGGCAACTAGCAGTAATAGCAATAAAGCTGTGTTCATACTCGTTAATTGGTGCCACAGCCATCTAAAGAACCCCCTTAAATTCATTGGGGGTAATGGTGTTTGGGTTCTCTGTTTCTTTATTTTTTGTTGTTTACTCATAAGTAGGGTGTAAATCCTGATATCAATATACGTAGTTGCAACGTAACTTCAGACCAAATCCCAGTAACCAATAAAAGTCCAATCACAACTAATAATAATCCACCTATTCTTGAAAATAATTGTTGACGTTTTCTTAACCAAGCAACTGTATTAATCGCTCTCTCCAGAATAAATGAAATTATCAAGAAAGGTAGGCCTAAACCTAGTCCGTAAAATACGGATAAAGTTGCTCCTCGAAAAACTGTTCCTTGGTTAAAAGCTAATGCTTGGACTGCTGCCAAAGTGGGTCCTATGCAAGGAGTCCAACCAATAGCAAAAAGTGCACCTAAAAATGGTGCCCCAATTAATCCAGGTTTCACATTAAATCGAATTTTGAATTCTCGTTGAAAAATATTTAAATAGCCCAAAAAACTTAATCCTAAAATAATTACAAAAACACCCATTACTCTTTCGATTATTGAACTGTATTCAATTAACCAGCCGCCAATGCCACCAAAGAACATTCCGATAGCAACAAATATTGTTGTGAATCCAGAAATAAAAAGAAATGTTGCAAAAACAGCTTTTGATTTTTTAACACTAGTATTTTGAGATCCAACCATTCCTGTGATGAAAGATAAGTAGCCAGGAACTAGTGGTAAGACACATGGAGAAAGAAACGAAACTAGCCCAGCACTAAAAGATAAAAGTATTGCTAAAAATAGTGAGCCTTGGCCAATGGTATTCATTCTTCAACCAATACTGAAATAAATCCTTGGAGTAGTGCACGATCGATTGGGCCTAACTGTCTTGCGGCAACTTTTCCATTTTTATCAATTAATACTGTTGTGGGAATTGAATTTGCTGGAAGTGAATTTTTAAAACCTAAAATTAATTTGCCGTCACGATCATAAATATTGGGATATGTAATACCAAAATTTTTAATATATTTAGTCGCCGAAACTTTAGAATCTCTTATATTTATTCCGATAAATTCAACACCCTGGTCAAAATTCTTTTTATACATTTCTTCAAGTTCTGTTGCTTCCTTTCGACATGGCGAACACCAGGAACCCCAAACATTTATCACGACAACTTTATTTTTATAGTTATTTAAATTTATTTGTTTTCCCTCAAAATCAACTGACGCTAAATCAGGAGCTTTCACTCTCTGGTCAATCTTTAAAAAATTTGCCGTTCCGTTTCCTGAAATATAACCAACTTCGGACCCACCAGAAATGGTAGCTGAGGGATTTGCACAAGCACTAAGAATCAACAGCGCCCAGATGATATTTAATTTACGCACCAGAAATTTTACTTGCATTTTTTAATAAATCGGCAGATGGTTCTTGGTATTCAACAGCAACTAGCTTCTCTTCATCAAAAATAAAGGTAGTAACACTTGCCAAACTGCATTGTCTTTTCCGTGGATCGTGCACAAATGATCTTCCTTCAGCGGCTAATCTGGCAACCCAAATTGGTAACTGATGAGAAACCAATAAAGCTTCCCTGCCTTTTGCTTTATCTCTGGCTGCAAAAATTGCTTCTCTCATCCGTGTTGAAACTTTGGTATATGGCTCACCCCACGAAGGTAAAAATGGATTTCTTAAATGCCACCAATTTCGAGGATCTCTTAAGGCCCCATCCCCAACTGAAACCCTTTTACCTTCAAACACGTTTTCGGCTTCAATAATTCTTTCATCTATCTCTGGAGTTAATTTATGAAAAAGAGAAGTCGGATTTATTGTTTGCTGGGCTCGTTCTAATGGGGAAGAAACTAACAGAGCTAAATCTGAATCCTTAAAAAAATCTGCTGCCCGATCAGCCATTTGTAAACCAAGTTCAGATAAACGATATCCAGGTAATCTTCCGTAAAGAACTTTTTCAGGATTAAAAACTTCACCATGTCGCATCACATGAACTAAAGTTTTGTTCGTCATAAAATTTTCTTAATGTTTACGGCGCATTGAACTGCGACGTTTGCTTGGTCTCCAAACATTGTCGCCGTTTTCAATTGAGGTTTGTCGTAATTTCTCACCATGTGCGGCAAGTGCGTCAATCAAAATTTCAACATTAGGGGTTTCAGCTTGCACATCTACTCTTAATCCGTGTTCTTGTGCCGCTTGAACAGTTTGTGGCCCAATGCAAGCAACAATTGTTGTGGCATGGGGTTTGCCTGCAATACCAACCAAGTTTCTTACCGTGGTGGCAGAAGTAAATAACACTGCATCAAATCCACCGGTCTTAATTAATTCTCGAGTGTGGGCTGGAGGTGGTGCTGCTCTGACTGTTCTAAAGGCGACAATGTCTTCAACTTCCCAACCTTTTGCTTGCATTCCTTCAACTAATGTTTCAGTTGCAATATCGGCTCTCGGTAAGAAGACTCTGTTAATTGGATCAAGGACTTGATCAAATTTTGGCCAAACTTCTAATAAACCTTCAGAGTTATGTTCTTTAGTTGGCATTAAATCTGGTTTAACTCCAAATTCAACTAAAGCATCAATAACTGGTTGACCAATAGCTGCAACTTTTAATCCAGCAAATGCTCTGGCATCTAATCCGTAATCAATAAATTTATCTCGCACCGCTCTTACTGCGTTAGTGCTGGTGAATACCACCCATTGAAATCTTCCTGAAACAAGTCCATGAACTGCTCGTTCCATTTGTTGTGGAGTTCTTGGAGGTTCCACAGAAATAGTTGGAACTTCAACGGCTACTGCTCCATAAACGGAAAGAAGTTTTTTGAAATCTTCGGCGTCTTCTTTTGTTCTTGGAACTAATACTTTCCATCCAAAAAGTGATTTATTTTCAAACCATTGGTACTTATCACGATTTAATACTTGTTCACCAATCACAATGATTCCTGGACCATATTGTCTGGCAGCTTTAGCAACTACCCCAATGTTTTCTAGAGTAGAAACAATTGTTCTTTGATCTGTGGTGCTGCCATCTCTGGTAACAGCAATCGGAGTTGATACTTCCCGACCGCGAGCAATAAGAGCGCTAGCTAAAGCTGGTGCTTTATCCGCGGCATTAAAAATTACTAGTGGAATTGTTGGATCAAGATGTAGTGACCAATCAATTGGTTCTGAACCATTTAAAACATGTACTTCTTTTCCCTTGTTGGCAAAAAGTGACATGCCTGCATGTGTTGGGACAGCAGTAATTGGTGAAACCCCTGGCACGTATTCAAATTCAATTTTTGATTTAGCAAGTGTTGAAGCTTCAACAGCTAAACCATCTTCTATAACAGGATCTCCTGCGCAAAGTCTGACAACTGCTGCACCTTCTTTGGCAGCATCAATTGCAATTCGAGCTCTTACAGCTGGTGCTAATGGCACACCGTCTTCATCAACTGCAGCTACTACATCTGCATTTGGATTTGCATGTTCATTAGCAATTTCCATTGTTGCTACATCAGCAATAATTAACTCTGCTTGTTTAATAGCATTAATCCCGCGCAATGTAATTAGTTGTGGATCTCCAGGTCCTCCAGCAACATAAATTACAGGCAAAATAACAATTTTTTTCTTAGTCAATTAATTACCCTTCTTAGACAGCTTTACGCTGTTCGTGGAATGCCAATATTTGTAATTCAGAAGCTAAATCAACTTTTCTTACATCAACACCATTTGGTACTACCAAATGAACTGGTGCAAAATTTAGAATGCTTCTAATTCCTGCTTTTACTAAACGATCACTTACTGCTTGGGCGCCTTCAGCAGGTGTTGCCACAACCCCTAAACGTGCACCACTTTTCTTAACAACACTTTCTAAATCACTTAAAGCATGAACAACTAATTCAATTGTTTTTCCTTCAGACCCACATTTAACATTTGTGCCAATTAAGGTTTGATCTGCATCAACTAAAGCCACAACGCGAAAACCTCTGGAACCAAATCCGCCGTAATGCGCTAAAGCTCTTCCAAGGTTTCCTACTCCAACTATTACAACTGACCAATCATTATTTAAACCCATTTCACGAGAAATTTGGTAGCGCAAGAATTCAACTTCGTATCCAACACCTCTTGTGCCATAGGAACCAAGGTGAGATAAATCTTTTCTTAACATCGCACTTGAGACACCTGTGAGTGCTGCTAATTCTTCAGAGGAAACTCTTACTTGGGTGGCCTCAGCTAATTGTGTAAGTGCTCTGAAATAGGCCGGAAGTCTTGAAACTGTTGCTTCAGAAATTTTATGTGAATTGCCCGATTTTAGTATGAGATTTTTGGATTTAGCGGACATATATTCAAAGATACACAATTGTGCAGAAAAGCACAAAGTCGCTGTTCAGGGCTTTATGCTGAGTGCTTTTTTCAATCTGACAGGATCTACTCGCCAGTAATCGTGCTGTTTACCATCCACAAATATGACGGGTATTTCTTCTCCATATTGTCGAAGTAATTCTGGATTATCTTGGATTTCTTCAACTTCATAGGATTCGTTTAATTCTGCACACACTTCACTAACCGCAGTGATGGCATCTTCACAGAGGTGACAGCCCGGTTTGGAGAGGATCTTGACTCGAGGTTTTATGTGACTAAAAACTTTCAACTAAATAATGATGGGGAAAGCTGGCTGAGGGGAAATCAGCCAGCCTCTACGAATGATTCGCGTAAGTATTCAGATACTGCATGTTCCGGAACACGGAACGAACGGCCAACGCGCACTGCGGGCATGGTGCCTGAGTGAACGAGACGGTAAACAGTCATCTTTGATACTCGCATTGCTGAAGCAACTTCTGCCACAGTCAAGAAACGAACTTCGCCTAAAGGTCTTTCTGAACTTGCTGCCATTTTGTGGGCCTTTTCTACGCGCATTTGAGTGCCTTCCCTAAGCCTCAAGTTACGTGTGTTGTAAACGTAATGGATAGGTACCAGATGGCACAAGAGAGGAGGGGGGTGCTCAATGGGATTTAGACATGATAGAGGAGTTTGCAAGAAGGGTGTTACAGGAGTGATTAACTAGAAAATTTAAATAAAACGGTCAGCTGGATGAGGATTTAGAGTTAATAATATTTCTTTTGCTTTTCTCCCCGGTAATTTTTTAATGGTTTTCAATAAAGAAACTCTGTTATCGCAATGTTCTTTCAAAACTTCGTAAGCTTTTGCCCCAATTAATTCAATTAAGGTATCTTTTTCACTTACATAAACTGGTTCTGATGCTTGATGTGCATCGGTATCTGAAGAACAGTACCAATCCATCGTATGTCCACCATCGCCCCAGTTATTTCTTTTATATTCTTCAATAACAATTACTTGATAGTCAGTATCGTCTTCAAATTCGCGTGTTTCATATGATCTTCTAATCGGTAATTGCCAACAAACATCAGGTTTTGCTTCTAGCGGTTTGTGTCCTTCAATAATTGCAAGTTGATGCAGTGCACAACCTTGACCACCAGAAAATTCGGGTGAATTCATAAAAATACAAGCGCCTTTAAAAACTCTAGTTTTTTCTTTACCGTCTTCTTTTTCGGTCCAACCTTTTTTACCAGTTCCTTCTTTATGTTTTTCCCAAACATCTGGAGACAATTTCTTAACC
>CALBND010000117.1 GCA_937896305.1 uncultured Actinomycetes bacterium | reverse complement strand
ACATCAGAAACAAATCGTTTTTGCATTTGTGACATGTGTTCCAGTTGGCTGATTTGTTGTTGGATGGCAGAAGCCATGGAATTAAAAGATCCAGCCAATTTTGCTAAATCGTCTTCACCACTAACTGGAACTCGCTCATTCAAAAGCCCCATCTTTAATCTTTCAGCAGCCATAGCTGTTTTTCTAACTGGAGAAAGCACCGCTTGCGTTAAGTACCAAACCAAAATAATTAAACCCAAAACTAGAAAAGTACTAGAAACAATTAAGGCTGATCGGATTAAGGCAATTGTCTCTTGTTCTTTATTAAGGGGGAAAAACAAGTAAAGGGAATAGGTTCCAACATTGTTTATTTTAATTGGTGCTCCTACAACAAGTCCTGGAACATTTTGCCCATCTAAATAACTAATCTGTGTATAGGCCCATAAAAATTTATCTGTGCTTTGTACTTTTACTTTTAATTCATCACTAATGCTGCTGACTGCTACTAAATTTGTTCCTCGCTCTGGCAATCCTTTTTGTGACAACTCTGGAGAAGCAAGTAATAAAACGTCATAAAGCCCTGATTGTCCAGCACGAATTGCTAAAGCAGCAACCGCCGTATCAATAATTCCTGTCAAAGTTGGCGCACCTGCCCCGGTGTCAGTTGCTGTAACAACTCTTTGCGCTTCATTAATTGCCGAGGAGGCTTCAGTTAAAGATGACGCTTCTTTTGAACTTAGAATTCCATTAGATACACGATTAATAAGTAGTAACCCAGTAATTCCAACTAACAAAGTTGAAATAATAAACGTGACTAAAATTGTTCTTAACTGTAAAGATTTCGCTAAATAATTTCTGATAAATTCAAAAAACTTCACGGACCAGCCTTGTAACCCACGCCTCGAACCGTCATGATAATCGTTGGATTATCTGGATCGTGTTCAATTTTAGAACGAAGTCTTTGAACGTGAACATTTACCAATCTTGTGTCAGCAGGGTTTCTATAATTCCAAACATCTGTTAATAATTGTTCTCTTGTATAAACTTGCCAAGGCTTTCTTGCAAGTGCAAGCAATAAATCAAATTCCAAAGGTGTTAACGAAACAGGAGTACCATTTCTTTTTACCGAATGTCCCACAACATCAATAACCAAATCCCCTAAATTTATTTGTTCTGCAAGCACCACATCTTCTTTTCTTAATCTGGCTTTAATCCTTGCTACCAATTCTTTAGGTTTGAAAGGTTTAACGATGTAGTCATCTGCTCCTGACTCCAAACCATGAACAACATCTAACGTGTCGCCACGAGCTGTCAACATAACAATTGGCACACCTGACTCGGCTTTAATTTTCTTACAAACACTAATTCCATCTTCTCCGGGAAGCATCAAATCCAACAAGATTAAATCAGGTTTTGATTCTTTAAACATTTGAAAGGCTTGCGCTCCATCAGCACAAAAAACTGCTTCATAGCCTTCTGTTCTCAGCACAATTCCTAGCATTTCAGACAGAGCCTGATCATCATCTACAACCAATATGCGAGCCACAAATCAATGTTGTCATCTCATCTATGACAAAATCAATGTGGAGGTAGTGATGACCCAAGATTCAAGCCCAAATTTGATACCGATTTCTAAATTAAGCCTAAATCAGATTTTGGGTGCTTCTTTGAGTTCTCTTCGAAGAATTCCTAAAGTCATGCTTGGTACGGGATTAATTGCAGGATTTGTCGTCGGAATTAGCACCATCATCATTACAGCCCTTTTGGTTAGAAGTGGTGCAGATTTAACAATCAACAGTTTGCCTGACCCAACTAAAACTATTACTCAAGCCCAAATTGAAGAATTCATTAAAGCTATAACTCCAACACTCATCGTGGCAGCTATTACTTCGATTGTTCTTTTTTTTGCGCAATCAATTACTTCAGTTATTTTTATTCATACCATCAATAATGCCATTACTGGTAAAAAACTTACTTCAAGTGAGGCACTTAAAAAAGCAAAGCCACAATTTTTAAAATTTCTTGGACTTTCTATCATATCTTTTTTATTACCCCTTCTTGCTGTGCTTTTAATTTTTATTGCCGGACTAATAATTGGTAACTCAATAGGTGGGCAAATTGGTGCTCTTATAACAATTGGTGGACTATCTGCTGGAATTGTTGTGGGAATTTATATTTGGGTTATTTTAAGTGTTGCTGGCCCAAGTTTGGTGTTAGAAAATTT
>CALBND010000116.1 GCA_937896305.1 uncultured Actinomycetes bacterium | reverse complement strand
GTGAATCAATCGGGAGTTTTTCATCTAAATAAGGGGGCAAGAGCTATAGATGCTCTGGAAAAAGCGGGAGGTATTAAAAAAGGTGGACAGCTAGGGGATGTGAATCTGGCAAGAATATTAATTGACGGTGAACAAATATATTTCGGAACCGATAAGAAACAAGTAACAAAATCTAGCACTACCAATGAAAAAACTAGTCAAAACAGTGACTGCATAAATTTGAATTCTGCTTCCTCGAGTGACTTAGACAAATTACCAGGAGTTGGTTCTGTGCTTGCTCAACGAATAATCACTTGGAGAGAAGAAAACGGCAGTTTTCAAACCGTTCAGCAATTAAGCCAAGTAGATGGAATTGGGAAATCAAAATTAGCCGATATTACTCCTAAAGCATGCGTGTAAATGTTGATGCTAGGTTAATACCATTTTCCATATCGATTTGGATAGCAAGTTCTATATCTTTATCTTTGCAACAAAAAGTGGAAATAGTGATCGGAATTTTTGCTATTTCAATAATTTTACTTCTATATTTTAATCAAATTTATCTAGCATTAATTGCATTCTCTTTTTTAGCAACCTTGATTATTGGTTCTTTAAAGTTAGACGCTACGAGTCTAAATGTGGCAAATATTATAGACTCTCAGAAAATAGTCAACGTCGAATTCAAAGTTGTTTCAGATCCCAAGATAGTTTTAGGCGATAGTTTTGGTATTTTCCGAATGCCAGATTCTGTAGTAGTTAATGGTCAAATTAAAAAGCTTAATATAAAAAGAGATGATCAATCATCGTATAAACTAAATACAAAGGCTAAGTTTATTTTGCCAGTAGAAGCTTCTGAATTAAAATATGGTTCAACAATATTTGCAAGAGGTATTCTAAAATCAAACCAATATAATATATATAAACTTGATTTTGAAGTTGAAAGATATCACGAAATATATTCACCAAATGTCTTTAATAAAATAATTAACAGAATTAGAACCCATTTTGAAAACTTAACAGTTAAATTACCAGGCGAAGCTAAAGAACTACTTCCTGGTTTGATTTTAGGTGATACACGTTTCCAGTCCAAAATTCTGTACGAGGATATGAAAACAAGTGGACTAACTCACTTAACAGCAGTCAGTGGTGGAAATATAGCAATATTGTTAATTTCTTTTATGTGGGTATTGCAAAAAATTGGTATCAGAATCAAAAAACAAATTATTTCTGGAATTGTTATTTTGATATTCTTTGCTTTTTTAGTTCGACTGGAACCAAGTGTTATTCGGGCAAGTTTAATGGGAGGTGTTTCTTTATTTGGATTATTTTCAGGTACTAGAAAATTTGGTATGTCTGCATTGGCGGCTTCAATTTGCATAGCTTTACTCATTGATCCACGATTATCGCTATCTTGGGGTTTTTTGCTATCTGTTTTTGCTACGGCTGGGTTATTACTCTTTACGAACAATATTTCGAAATGGATTGCTAGTAAAGGTTCATTAATTCCAACTAGTTTGAGTGTCTTACTGTCAGTAGCCTTTGCAGCTCAAATTTCAACTATCGCTTTGATTGCTGCCTTTAGTGGACAAATACCCATTTGGTCTGTACCTGCCAATCTCTTGGTTGCTCCTGTTATTCCAATTGTCACAATATTTGGTTACCTTGGTTTATTTTTTGCCAACATAATTCCGATTACAGGACTCCCTTTTATTGCGATTGCAGGATTTTTTTCTTCTTGGATATCATTTATTGCTCATAAGTTCTCAGAT
The DNA here is from genome assembly GCA_937896305.1 of uncultured Actinomycetes bacterium. Taxonomy (GTDB): domain Bacteria; phylum Actinomycetota; class Actinomycetes; order S36-B12; family UBA5976; genus ATZT02. The sequence goes on along the minus strand of CALBND010000116.1, from coordinate 2,493 downwards.
TTTGAGATTAATGTAATTTCTGTCCCAAGTGGACTAATGGGATTTTTGTTTGTTTTGGGATTTATGGTTGCACTTTTCTTATTTTATAAGTTAATCAAGATTGGAAGAGTGTCTTTTAATAAATATCTCTTTCTGATTTTTCTTTGTTTATTTACTTTATTGATTCAAGTATCTAGAAAAGAAGTATTTAAAAATTGGCCGGGGGAGAATTGGCAATTTGTTATGTGTGATGTAGGGCAAGGAGATGGTTTTGTTGTAAGAGATAACTTAGGTAATGTGGGTTTAGTTGACTTAGGCCCTGACGGAAAGCTGATGAATAAATGTTTAAAAAAGCTAAATATTAAAGATATTGATTTCATTTTACTTTCTCATTTTCACGCAGATCATGTTGAAGGACTAAATTATATTATGGCAAAATATAAAGTAAATAAAATATATTCAACTTGGATAGATGAACCTTCTTATGAATATAAAAAAGTTAAAAAAACTTTGGGAAATAAAGGATTAAATTATGTTTATGCTGGAGATGAAATTAGAGAAGGTGATATTAGTGTCAAAATCTTGTGGCCTACAACTGACAAAATTATGGAAGAGTCAATTCCAAATAATGGCAGTGTCGTTGCCTTAATCTCAATTCGAAATGCTTCCATGCTTTTCACTGGCGATATAGAACCACCGGCCCAAATGCTTATTCAAAAGAATTGGCAGTTAAAAGACATCGATATTGTAAAAATCCCACATCACGGCTCTCGATTCCAAGATGAAACTTTTGCCTCTTGGAGTAATGCGCGAGTTTCTTTAGTTAGCAGCGGAATTGAAAATAATTATGGTCATCCAGCACCTTCAACCATTCAAAATTATCAGGAATTGGGGATGCCAGTGTTAAGAACTGATGTAGATGGTTCTGTTGCGATTTCGATAAGGCCGGATGATTCGATTAATATTTTGACAAGCAGATAGTCTGGGAAGTAGGTAACTATGACTTCAAATTCAAATATCATTTTAATTAGCGGGTCAGCAGACTTGTTAGTGAATCGAGCTATAAAGAAAACTATTGCCGATATTAAAAAAGTTAATCCCACCATCATCATAAATGAGATTGATGCGATGAGGGAGGATTCTTATAGCACTCTTATGGATGCTATTTCTCCTAATTTATTCGGAGACGCAAGTTTAATAATAATAGATCGCATAAATGTTGCTGAAGATAATTTAGATGAAAAATTGGTTCAGACTCTTAAAAATATTAAGGATCATATTAGTGATGACAACTATTTAATTGTGATACATAGAGGTGGGGCAGGAGGAACTGGAATTGTTAAAGCACTTCAAAAGTTAAAGATTGAAGAAATAAAATGTGAAAATATTAAGTTTCCCGGGGGATTTATAGATTTTGCGAGAAGTGAATTTAAACTTAGAAAACGAAAAATTAATGAAGATGCCTCAGAAGCCCTGTTGAATGCAATTGGAGATGATTTAGAAGGTCTTGCTTCGGCAATAAATCAGTTATGCTTTGATGTGCAAACTGATCCAATTGATCTTGAATCAGTAAAAAAATACTATTCAGGAGTAGCATCTGTTCAAGGTTTTGAAATATCTAGTGCCCTTTGGAATGGAAATGTTGATTTAGCATTAGATAATCTTTACAACTTATTTGAAAACGATTCAAATTCAGGAGTGTATGTGGTTGCGATGATGGGTAATTCCTTAAGAAAATTAGTTAAACTTTCAGCTATTCCTGCGTCAACAAATGATTACGCCATTGCCCAAGAACTTAGTGTTAATCCAGCTTCAATTAAATATCTAAAAATGCAGCTCAAGCATTGGACTCCTACATCACTTGCTAACGCTGTGGTGGAATTAGCAAAAGTGGATGCTTATATGCGAGCAGGATATGAAGGGGTTTCTTTGGATGCTAATCAAAAAAGATTTTTACTCGAAACAACTATAAGAAAAATCGGAACAGCAGCTAGATAAATTACTTAGATTTTTTAGTTAATCTTTTATATATTGCTGATTTACGGTTTGCTGCCTGATTTTTATGTATTACACCTTTAGCAGCAGCCTTATCTAAATGCTTGCCAACTTCTTGAGCAAGCTTTTCAGCAGACTTATCGCCACTTTCTAGTGCTTCATTAAACTTACGAATTGCGGTTTTGATAGCTGAGCGTACGCCTTTGTTGCGATCGCGTGCAGCATTGTTTTGTCCGATGCGCTTGATTTGCGACTTAATATTTGCCACTTTTGATAGCCCATTTCTTAGTAGTAAGTTTTGCTGTGAGGCGCTGTTATGCACCGCAGACTCTCAAGGGTAGCGTGTGACTGTATTAATGCCATAAAGCACCCATACAAAAAGAGCATTAAATAGAGGAAAGTCCAGCAGAGGCAAAGTGAATAACGTCATCAATCCAGCTGGTTCAACCCCACCAGAATTAATTCGAAATTTTTCAGTCATTGCCCACATCGATCATGGCAAGTCAACGCTAGCCGATC
>CALBND010000115.1 GCA_937896305.1 uncultured Actinomycetes bacterium | reverse complement strand
ACATTTAGGGCACGCTGTCACATACCTTACTTTTGATCTGATGATTAGGGCTTTACATTTATTGGGGAAGAAGGTTAATTACGTACAAAATGTAACTGATATTGATGACCCTTTATTTGAAAGAGCAAAAAGAGATGGCAAAAATTGGGAAGAAATCGTAAATTTACAATTAGATATTTATCGAGACGATATGCAAGCTTTAAATATTATTGCCCCTACAAGTTTTGTGGGAGTGGTTGAAAATATCGAAATAATAGCCACAGACATATCATCTTCTATTGCAAAAAATCTCACCTACGAATTAGGAGATCATACTTACTTTAAGACAAATATTGTTGATAGATCTAAATTAGTCTCGAAATACTCAGATGAAGAATTAGTAACTATCTCCCGAGAAAGAGGTGGAGACCCAGACAGGCAGGGAAAAGAGAACAAACTAGATCCAGTCATATGGAAGAAATCGTTGCCGCAGGAACCGAAATGGGATTTCAATTTCGGTGAGGGTAGACCGGGCTGGCACATTGAATGTATTTCACTTGTAAACAAATTTGCTGAGTTACCTTTAGATATACAAGGGGGAGGGAAAGATTTAATATTTCCTCACCACTCAATGTGTGAAGAACAAACGAAATCATTGTTTGGCAAAAAATTAGCGAATGCTTATTGTCATGTCGGAATGGTTGCTTACCAGGGTAGTAAAATGTCGAAATCTAAAGGTAATTTAGTTTTTGTTCACGAGCTTATAAAACAGGATGTATCAGCACAAGTAATTAGAATTCTTCTTATGTCCAAAAAATGGACCGATGATTGGGAATATGATGCAACTTGCATCACTTCTGCAGAAGTCATTTTTGCTTCCCTTTTTGCGAATAAGGATAGATTTTTATCACAAGACAAATACAATATGGTGTCTGAATTGTTACTCAATAATTTAAATATTCCAGCTATATTTGAACTTCTTCAAGATAGTTCGACCCTTTCAGATTCGATAACCGATTACCGATTAGATTTAGTGCTACGCCACCTATTAGGAGTAATTGTATGAAAAAGTCAAAAGATTTGGTCTCAGCAAAGGCCTGGATTAAATTAAAGCAATTATCGAAAAGTGAAAAATTAGATTTAAGAAACTTATTTGTTAAAGATAAAAATCGAATAGATTATCTATTCACTAATCTTGCGGGAATAAACTTTGATTTTAGTAAATCAATGATAAATAAAAAAATTTTGACATCATTATTAACACTCACAAAAGAACGCAAAGTACGCAGTCATTACACGGAATTGATTTCTGGTGAGAAAATTAATAAAACTGAAGATCGTGTAGTAGGACATTTGTGGCTCAGAAGCAGAGATTTACTACCCAATCAGGAAAAGAGATCAGCAGAGATAGATAGCACTCAAACCAGTTTTTTAAATTTTGCAACAAATATTAGAAATGGGAATATTTTTGGATACACCGGTAAGAAATTTACCAACGTGGTCAATGTTGGTATTGGGGGATCCACTTTAGGTCCAGAAATGATATGTCATGCCCTTTCGAATAATTATGATTCTCAATTAAATTATTACTTTGTTTCTAATATCGATTCTTTCGAGATAGAAAAAATAATTAATTCACTTGATCCAGAAACAACTTTATTTGTAATTACCAGCAAATCATTTACGACGATTGAAACACTAGCAAATGCAAATCAGGCCAGAATATGGATTCAAGAAAGACTTGGAAAAAATGCAATTAGCAATCACTTTATAGCTGTTAGTACTGCTGTAGAAAAATGTTTGGAATTTGGAATAAGTGAAGAAAGAATATTTCCGGTCTGGGATTGGGTTGGGGGTAGATTCTCTGTTCTTAGCTCTGTTGGAATAACTATCGCAATTACATATGGACCAGAAATATTTCTCGAAATTCAAAAGGGTGCAGCTGATTTTGATAAACAATTATTGGTTTCACCCGATGACACAAACCCTTCATTATTGCATGCTGTAATAAATATTTGGAACATGAATTTTATGAATTACTCAGCATTAGCAGTAATTCCTTACTCTTCAGCTTTAGAAAAATTTCCTTCTTATCTACAACAATTGTGGATGGAAAGTAACGGTAAGTCCGTGGATATAGATGGAAATTCAGTGAAAGTGAGAACAGCCCCTGTAGTTTTTGGAGAAGCTGGAACTAATTCACAACATTCATTTTTTCAAATGCTGCACCAAGGATCAGACGTTATTCCAACTGACTTCATTACTGTCAAAAGAAACAAGGGTAAACTTAAAGATTTCGCTGATAATTTAATGTCCAATGCAATAGCTCAATCTGCAGTTTTAGCCTTCGGAAAAAATAAAAAGGAATTAATTGCTGAAAAAACATCTAGAGATCTAATAAAACATAAGGAGATGAAGGGCAATAGGCCCTCAATTACGATTATGTTGCCTGAACTAAAGGCAGAAATTATCGGAAAATTAGTGGCTTTCTATGAGACAAGTGTTATTTATCAGGGGTTCATTTTAGGTATTAACTCATTTGATCAGTGGGGAGTTGAACTGGGTAAAGAAAACGCGATCACAGTAAAAAATAGAATCAATGGAGATAATAGCAAATTTGATTCTTCAACAGAAAAACAAATATCTGAATATTTAAAAGATATCTAATCTTTAGTTCGTCGTTTTAAATAACGTTCAAACTCACGAGCGATAGCTTCTCCACTTGCTTCGGGTAAATCAGAGGCATCTACTGTTGTTTCAAGTCTGTTGACGTAATCACTAATCTCGTCGTCATCTGCAGCTAACTCGTCAACGCCATCTTGCCAAGCACGTGATTCATCTACTAAATCATCAAGTGGGATTGCTATATCTAATAAATCTTCAAGTCTGGAAATTATCGCTAAAGTACCTTTTGGGTTAGGAGGTGATGATACGTAATGTGGGATTGCTGCCCAAATCGAAACACTTGCAACTTCTCGAACACTTGCAGCATCTTGTAAGACACCAATTATTCCAGTTGGGCCTTCGTAAGTTGACTGTTCTAAATCAAGTGCATCACTTAATTCCGGGGTTGCGGCAACAGTCGTAACAGGAACCGGTCTTGTATGAGGAGCATCAGCTAGGAGAGCGCCACAAGAGATTATTAACGAAGTTTCATAGTCGTCAAAGATATCTAAAAGCTCAGCAACATATGTGCGCCATTTCATGTTTGGTTCAATTCCTTGGACAAGAAGAATTGGATTAGGGGAGCCTGGGGGATCTGCTAAAAATATTTTTGTGGTTGGCCAATCAATAATTCGGGAACCCTCATCATTTAATCTGACGCGGGGACGGGCTACTTGATAATCATAATAATTATCTGGATCGAAAGAAGCTATTTCTGTGGCGTCCCAAACTTCAATTAAATGATCAATTACATTTGAAGCAGTCTCTGCAGCATCGTTCCATCCTAGAAACCCACAGATAGCAACAGGGTTTTGAGCCAAATAGCCTTTGATGCTTTTGATTTCGATACTCACACGCCTCATCTCTGATTCAATGTAATTAAATTCTTGATCTACAAAGTAGTCTCTCAGGTAGTTAGTTTGCAGATCACATCCGGCGTTTATTCAGCCTGGAATCTACCCATGAAAGGGGTTTTTACTTTGCGTGCTTTATTGATCGACATGGATGGCACGCTCGTCGAAACTGAAACCCGATGGTGGACTTGTGAAATAAAGGTTATGCAAAATCATGGTTCGACGTGGAATGAAGAAGATCAAAATCAAGCTGTGGGCGGACCACTAGAACGAGTGATTGAATACATGGCAGCAAAATCTAATTCAAATGCTTCCGAGATATTTCAAGAAGTTGTTGATTGTGTGCACCATAGTTTTGTAAGTGATCCACCTAAATTACAACCTGGGTGGAAAGAGATTTTTATTGAAGCAAAGAAAATGAAAATACCAATGGTTTTAGTAACCGCCTCAAACAGATATCTAGCCGATGCATTACTAGCAAGTTCTAACCTTGAAGAATACTTTGCATTTTCTGTAACTTCTGATGATCTACCCAGAACTAAACCACATCCTGATCCATATTTACATGCTTGTGAAGTATTGAAACTTGACCCCAAAGAATGTTTAGTGTTTGAAGATTCAAACACTGGAGTGACTAGTTCGCTAGGAGCAGGAATTCCTACCATTGCTGTGCCAGAAAGAGTCCTGCTTGATTCAAGAATTGGGATGAAAATTCTTAAGAATCTAGCGGGACTAAATATCGCAGATTTGAAACAAATTCATCAGGAATTACTTGCAGAAATTAATGAATTATGAGAATTCAGGACAGATTTTCTTAAAATAACAATAATCACAAAGTTTTGAAACTTTTGTAGGCCAGGTGTTGGTTACTTTAGCATTATTAATAGATTCTTCAATATTTGAAACTTTAGCTAAAGTTTGAATAATATCTTGTTCGTTTGGCTCATAGGTGAGAATTTGTGAATCTTTTAAATAAATTAAACGTAATAATTTAGGTAAAACACCTGATTTTTTGTATATTACTACTGCATAGAATTTCAGCTGGAACATGGCTTTGGCACTAAAGTTTTCTTTGGGACTTTTACCAGTTTTGTAGTCGTTAACTCTTAGCCAGCCTTGAGGTGATTTATCTATTCGATCTACAAAACCTTTCAGTTTTGTTTTTTCAGATAGATCAAATTCTATTAACTCTTCCAAAGAATCAGGCTCTATCTTGGTTGGATCTTCAATCCCAAAATAGTTAGCTAATAGGTCTTTTGATTCATTAAAAAGTTTTGTCACTAAATCCTGCTCAACATCGGTTCTCTTTGTTATCGGAAAAACCATATCGTGATCGAGGGCACAAAGTAAATTGATATCTTCCTCAATGAGTTCCTCCCAGGCCGGGGTCAATAACTCACAAGCTTTATCAAAGGTACGATCATTGGAATTTAAATGAAATAATTTCTCTAAAACTAAATGAACTAATGATCCCCTTAAAGCATCTAAACCGGGTCTTTCTGGCAATTTGTCAATTGCGCGATATTTATATAGCTGAGGGCATTGTTGAAAATCTGAGATACGAGAAGGTGAGAGTTGAAGTTGTACATTTTCTGACATGAGACCACCATAGGGTGAAGGACAGACATTTTCATTGTTTTCGTAGTATTTCTATATAATGAACATTTCCGAAGGCTCAATGGTGACCATAACTGACCAAAAAGCTCGCTCACACTCGGTTGTAATTGAAAATGGAAAACAATTCTTTACAAATCACGGATCTATTAGTCATGATGAAATAGTTTCTGCTGGTGAAGGAGGAGTGGTAGCTAGCTCTAATGGAATGCTTTACACAATATTCACCCCCTCTCTACAAGATTTTGTGGTTGGAATGCCTAGAGGTGCGGCAGTTATATATCCCAAAGATGCGGCCCAAATTATTGAACTTGGAGATTTAAGAGCAGGTTCAAAAGTATTGGAAGCTGGAGTTGGATCAGGTTCTTTATCCTTGCATATCTTGCGAACAATTGGTGACTCTGGAATATTAACATCGTGTGAAATCAGAGAAGAATTTCTTAAAGTTGCGAAAAAAAATGTCACAAAATACTTGGGAAATTTACCTGAGAACTGGGAAACCCAATTAATCGATATAGCTGATTTTCGATCCGATACAGTTTATGACTGTATCGTGTTAGATCTTTTGAATCCCTGGGACATGATTGAAAATGTTCACAAACATTTAAGACCCGGTGGACATTTCGTTTGTTATCTTGCTACAACAACTCAAATGTCAAGACTTGTTGAAAAATTAAAAGAAACCAGTAATTGGACTGATCCCATTGGATCTGAGACTTTATATCGAGAATGGCACATGCAAGGCTTATCTGTTAGACCCCAACACAGAATGAATGGCCATACCGGATTTCTAGTCCATACCCGACGCATGGCCGATGGAGTAAAAGTTCCGCCTCGCCGTCAAAAGCCCGCTAAGGGTGCTTATGGTGCTGATTACGAAGCCTCAAAGTCTGCAACTAGCAGTGATTAAAATCTTCGGTAGAATAGAAGTCGACTTGAGGAGGAATTTTGACAGATATCGATAATTCCTCAACAACCAACAATATAGACGATTTAAGAAAAAGAAATGATGAACTTAGTTCTCTTTTAATTCAATCACGCACCCAATTGCAAATCTTGAAAGAGCAAGTTGAACAACTAGGAAATCCACCAAACGGATTCGGTATTTTCCTTCAACACAATGATGTAGATGCTGATGTATTAATTAATGGCAGAAAAATGCGTGTAAACATTGCACCAGAAGTAAATAATGCTGATCTAGTATCTGGTCGAGAAGTTGTTTTAAATGAATCTTTAAACATCATTGGTGTTCACGGTTTCGAAAAATCAGGTGAAGTCGTTATTTTAAAAAGTTTGTTAGAAGACGAAAACAGAGCAGTTGTGCTTGGTAAAGCCGATGAAGAACGAGTCGTTCGAATCGCAGATTCACTTGCCGAAGTCGAAATTAAGGCTGGGGATTCATTGCTATTAGATAGTAAGAACGATTTTGTTTACGAAAAAATTCCAAAAAGTGAGATGGAAGAACTGGTATTAGAAGAAGTGCCAGATGTTGATTACGAAGATATTGGTGGTTTAGGTAGCCAGATTGAACAGATTAGAGATGCAGTTGAGTTGCCATTTCTTCATAAAGATTTATATGCAGAACATAAACTACGAGCCCCAAAGGGCATTTTGTTATATGGCCCTCCAGGTTGTGGAAAAACTTTGATCGCTAAAGCTGTTGCTAATTCATTGTCAAAGAAAGTTTCTGAGAAATTAGGAACCAAGGATGGAAAATCCTATTTCTTAAATATTAAGGGACCTGAATTATTAAACAAGTACGTGGGTGAAACTGAGCGACATATTAGATTAATTTTTCAGCGCGCCAGAGACAAGGCGAGTGAAGGAACACCAGTAATTATTTTCTTTGATGAAATGGATTCATTATTTAAAACAAGGGGAAGTGGCGTTTCTAGTGATGTCGAAAACACTATCGTGCCCCAATTATTAAGTGAAATAGATGGAGTAGAAGGTTTAGAAAATGTAATAGTCATAGGTGCATCTAATCGTGAAGACATGATAGACCCTGCAATATTAAGACCAGGCAGATTAGACGTGAAAATAAAAATTGAACGTCCAGATGCTCAAGGTGCAGCAGAAATCTTATCCAAATATTTAACTGTTGATTTACCTTTAAGTGAAGACGATCTAGCCCAACACCAAGGCAATAGGGCAAGCACTGTCAAAGAAATGATTAATCGAGCAGTTGAAAGAATGTACATCGAAAGTGATGAGAATAGATTTATTGAAGTCACCTATGCAAATGGCGATAAGGAAGTCTTATATTTTAAAGACTTCAGTAGTGGAGCAATGTTAGAAAATATTGTTTCCAGAGCAAAAAAAGCTGCTATTAAGGAATTCTTAGCTTCCAATAAAAAAGGTATCAGAGTTGAGCATCTTCTAATGGCATGTCAAGAAGAATTTAGAGAAAACGAAGATCTACCTAATAGCACTAATCCAGATGACTGGGCAAGAATAAGTGGTAAAAAAGGTGAAAGAATTGTTTACCTAAGAACACTGATTCAAAATAAAAAAGGTGAAGAACTAGGCAGATCAATCGATAATTTAGCAACGAACAGCAATTATTCTCAGAAGTAGTTGCAAGTGACAATAAACCGTATACTAGGTTTAGAAAATGAATATGGAATATCTAGTTCCAAAAACACAGATCCTATAACTTTATCCAACCGACTCGTTTCGGCTTATGCAAAACATACATTCCCAAATATAAAAATTAGATGGGATTATGATGTTGAAAACCCTTTAAGAGATGCAAGAGGATTTGATTTCACAAGAGCCGAAGTCGATTATTCCGTATCAACACATGAAGATATGTCTGTTTATAATTTTATTCTTCCAAATGGTGGAAGATTCTATGTTGATCATGCTCATCCGGAATATTCATCTCCAGAAACTATTAATCCATTAGATGTTGTGAAGTGGGATCTGGCAGGCGAGGCGATAATGCAGCAAGCAGCGGCTTTGGATCTGGAAGAAAATCCAGAAGATCCGATAAGAATATTCAAAAATAATGTTGACAATAAGGGATCTTCATATGGGACACACGAAAATTATTCTACGCTTCGACAAACACCTTTCAATGCAATTATTAAACATTTAACAGCTCATTTAATTACAAGACAGATTTATTGTGGAGCTGGAAGAATTGGCATAGGTCAAAATTCAGAAATTTTTGATTATCAAATTTCACAAAGAGCTGACTATATCGAAAATCATGTCGGTTTAGAAACAACTTTAAGACGTCCCATAATTAATACTAGAGATGAGCCACATGCTGATCCGACTAAATATAGAAGATTACACTTAATTTTAGGTGATGCCAATATGTCAGATATGGCAACTCTACTCAAAGTTGGTACTACTTCAATTATTCTGTCCATGATCGAAGATGGTTTTTTAGATGATCTGGACTTAGAAATAGCAGAACCAGTCAACTCAACACAGCTGATTTCATATGATTTATCAATGCAAAAAACTATAGAAATGAAGAATGGTAAAAAATTTACTGCACTAAATATTCAAGAAATATATCTGGAAAAAGCAAAATCTTGGCTCAAAAATAACAACTTATCGAGTCAATATCGGTTAGTAATAGAGAATTGGGAATCAACGCTTAGAGATCTAAAAATAGATATTTACCTATTAGCGAATAAAATTGATTGGATAGCAAAGTATCAGATAATTCAAAAATATGCTGTCGATAAAGAATTAGTTTTCAAAAGTAGTATCTTACAGTCTATCGATATCAAGTATAGTGAAATAACCAAAAATGATGGTATCGCACAATTACTTCGAAAAAGTAACATTTTGACACAACTATTTGAACCAGAAAATATAAAAGATGCAATTTTAAATCCACCTAAATCAACGAGAGCATGGTTACGTGGGAAGGTCTTGCTTAAATATTCCGATAACATTTCGGCTGCTTCTTGGGATAGCTTGATTTTTGATGTTGATAAAACAGAATCGTTAATCAGAATCTCAACTCTTGACCCATATTGGGGAGACTATGAGAGCGTAAACACGCTTCTGGAGATTTCCCACACGGCAAAAGACTTTATCTCAAATATCAAGTCTTTAAGGCAAACGAACTAAACTGGAAAGATAGGGGTGAATATGTCTAATCAGATTTTCGGTAAGGGTCCTGGTGATAAACCAGAAACATCAGAAACCATGAAAGCCTTTAGTAAACCCAACACCAAGGGAATTGATTCAATTTTAGATGAAATTGATTCAGTATTAGAAAAAAATGCTGAAGAATTTGTTAAAGGTTTTATCCAAAAAGGTGGCCAGTAGTAAAGAGCAAATGAAATAAGAAGTCACAAACCTGTCGCCGATAAGAGAAGATTATGACAATCAGACGAATACTAGGAATCGAAACCGAATACGGTGTCACTTGTGTAGTTGATGGACAAAGAAGACTATCGCCTGATGAAGTGGCCAGATATTTATTTCGCAGAGTAGTCGCTTGGGGACGTTCGAGTAATGTTTTTTTACCAAATGGAGGAAGACTTTATCTAGATGTTGGATCCCATCCAGAATATGCAACTGCTGAATGTGACAGTTTGTCAGATTTAATAGCTCAAGATCAAGCAGGAGATCGAATCATTGAAGATCTTGTTATCGAGGCCGAAACAAGATTAAATAATGAAGGAACGCTTGGTCAAATACATATTTTCAAGAACAATACAGACTCAGTTGGCAATAGTTACGGTTGCCATGAAAATTATTCGATCCAACGAAAAAATGATTTCGAATCAATTGTCCAACATCTGGTTCCATTTTTAATTACAAGACAAATTTTCACCGGTGCCGGTAAATGGACCAGAACATCCAAAGAAGGTTTCTTTCAAATAAGTCAAAGAGCAGAACATATGTGGGAATCAATCTCAAGTGCGACCACTAGATCTCGCCCAATTATCAATACTAGAGATGAACCTCATGCCGATCCAGAGTTATACCGTCGATTGCACGTAATAGTTGGCGATTCAAATATGTCACAGTGCACAACTGCACTAAAGGTCGTTATAACTGAATTGGTGCTCCAAGTCTTGGAAAACCCAAGTAACAACATTGACATACAGATAGATAACCCGATTCGCGCTATAAGGGATATTTCTACCGATTTAGATTTCAAGAGATTAATAAAATTGACAAATGGCAAGGAATTCACAGCCTTACAAATCCAAAAAGAATACTTTTCAGCTGTAGCTAAGTTACCTGATTTATCAGAAATTCTTAAAAAACCCCTCTATTCATATGCATTTGATTTGTGGAAGAGAAGTATTGAATCCTTTGAGAAAATGGATTTTACAACTGTCGAGCTTGAATTAGATTGGATTATCAAGAAAAATTATATTGAACAATATAAACGCAAGCATAATGTTTCTGATTTAGATTCGAAATTGGAATTGTTAGATATTTCCTATCACAACATCAGGCGCGATCGTGGAATATTTTATATTTTGGAAAACTCCGGTTTAGTAAAGAGTTTAATTAAGGAACAAGAAATTGCTTGGGCCCAAAATAATCCACCAGCTACTACTAGGGCGGCACTGAGAGGAAAATTTATCAAGGAAGCTCAAGAAAAGAAACGAGACTTTACCGTTGACTGGGTTCATTTAAAGATTAATGACCAAAATCAGAAAACTGTCGTATGCCAGGATCCATTTCTGTCCGTTGATAAAAGAGTTGATGATTTGATTGCGAGTCTGTAATGGCTAGCAATAAGACCGAGCGCATTCTAAATCTTTTTTTTCTACTTCTTAATTCGCGTAGACCAATTTCTCGATATGAAATAAGAACAAAAATTGAAGATTACAGAATGAGTGATAATGATGTTTCTTTTGAGCGAATGTTCGAAAGAGATAAAGAGGTCCTTAGACAAATAGGTGTAAAAATTGAAACCAAGGCCATAGACAAATTATTTGATGACGATTTAGGCTACCTAATTGATAGAGATATATTCTCTAGTGTTGACATTAAGTGGGATGAAGATGAATTAAGTATTTTAACTCTTATCAGAAGGATTTGGGAAGATACTCAATATAACCAGAACACACAACAGACTTTGTTAAAGACAGGACACCGTGATACTAACAACAATATAGCTGACTTTGATATTAATAATTTTGATATAAAAAAGAGGGAAGTCATTGTAAAGGCATTAGAAGACGAATGCACAATCAAATTTGATTACATATCCCGGGGAGAAAAAGCTTCAAAAAAAACACAGATATTGCCTCTTGGAATAAATAATATTTTCAAAGTAACTTATATCGAAGGATTAGATCTTAGCGACGGAATTCGAAAGGCTTATAATTTCTATAGAATTTTAGATATTCCAACTCTTTCAATAAAGTTAAGTCATCTCGAAATAAGTAAAAATACAAAGTATGAAGAAGGGAAGAAGGTACTTATTAAATTCAATACCAAGGCAAATGACATTGTGTCATTTTTTGGTGGAGAAGTAGAGTCCGAGAACTGCATTAGAATCTCATATTCTTCTAACAATAGTATTCTGAGCCATCTGGCCACTCATAGTTCGCTAATTTTAGATATCTCTGATGACG
>CALBND010000114.1 GCA_937896305.1 uncultured Actinomycetes bacterium | reverse complement strand
CCTGCTACAACTTTGGCTTTATTTCCTACGGCATCTAATACTGCTTTAAGTAATTCGTTTTTTTCAATTTCAGTTGTAGTAGCTGATTCACCAGTTGTGCCATTAACCACAATGCCATCGTTACCAAGGGCGACAAGATGCTCGGCAAGAATTGCTGCACCCTCAACATCTACTTTGTCGTCTTTAGTAAATGGAGTAATCATTGCTGTTAAGACCGTGCCAAAAGGACGGTGATCATGACTCATGGAATAAAGATTAGCGCTTAAGGCGCTACGCGGCCATTCTTGAGGAAGCAGGCGTGGGTGATTGGCATCAATTTTTGGAAATGTTCTTCATATTTCTCAGCAACCATTTCGATTTCTCTTTGCGGATAGCTTGGAAAATGTGATCCTTCAGCGATTCTTCTCAAAGACAAAAAGTTCATCAAAGCACGTGCATTCATCGTCACATAGGCGCTGGAATAAATAGTGACAGGTAAAACTCCTCTTGCTACTTCTCTTGCCACCCCAGCATCTAACATTTTTAGATAGCTCTCATAAGAAGCTTCGCAAGATTTTTTAAATTCTTTTTCAGTTAATTCATATTGCTCACTAGTTCCAGGTTCAAAGGTGTATGCACCGGTTTTACCTACCTGTTGTAAATTTCTTGAGGTATTTGGGAAATAAAATTCAGGATCTAATTGGCGATATCGTCCTGATTCTTCGTTGTAGGAAGCAACTCGATGTCTCATGTGTTCGCGCCAAACAAAAATTGGAGCCTTTACATAAAAAGTGAAAATTGAATGTTCGAAAGGGGTGCCATGTCTTTCGCGCATTAAGTAATTAATTAAACCTGTGTGTTCGCTAGCGTCCTCTTTTTTATCTTCATTCATAGTTCTTTCACCAGCAGTTGAAACTCGAGCGGCCCAAACAACATCTGAGTCAGAGGCTGAGTTTTTAATTAGCTCAACTGTGACATCGCTTCGAAATTTAAGGGCAAGTGAAGGTGTAGAGGACTGGTTCATGGAGTAAAACGATACCCTTTATCCACCATGATAAAAGTTTCACACGCACGTCGTCGCAGTGTGACTCGTAACTCAATCACGGTTGGGTTAGCCACTGGTGTTTATGGAATATCTTTTGGTGCACTAGCTGTTACCAATGGGTTTAGTTTTACTCAAACCCAAGTTTTGAGCTTAGGCTTATTTTCAGGTGCTTCGCAGTTCGCCCTCGTTGGAATTGTTGGGGCTGGAGGTGGTGCATTTGCAGCTATTGCAACTTCAAGTTTATTGGGTGCCAGAAATGGACTTTACGCTTTAAGTTTAGCTAACACTTTGAAACTAAAAGGTTTTAAAAAAATTATTGCATCCCAGCTAACAATTGATGAGTCAACAGCGATGTCAATTGCTAATAATGATGATGAATATTTAAGTAAACGTGCTTTTTGGATAACCGGTATTTCAGTTTTTGTGTTTTGGAACATTGCAACTGCTATAGGGGCCTTTGGTGCTGGCCTTGTAAGTGATCCCAAAGTTTATGGCATAGATGCAGCTGTTGGTGCTGCCTTTCTTGCTTTATTATGGCCAAGATTAGTTTCTAAAGAAATAAGAGTGATCGGATTATCTGCTGCACTGCTTGCTGTTGTATTAACACCAATTTTTCAACCAGGAATTCCTGTACTAGCAAGTGCACTAATTGCAGTAATTGCTGGCTATAAAGGATTTGTGAAAAATGCTTGAGGCCAAATGGATTGCAGTTATTGTTTCCTCAGTTTTAGCGTTTTTGTTGAAACTTTCTGGAAACATCATTCCCGCTAAATATTTAGAACGACCAAAAATTAAAGCTATAACAGCTCTGGTTCCAATTGTAATGCTTTCAGCTTTAGTAATTGTACAAACTTTTGCTCTAGGACAAAATTTGGTAATTGATGCAAGATTTGCTGGTCTAATTTTTGCATTCATACTTTTGTTAATTAGAGCACCTTTTATTGTGGTGGTTATTGGTGCATCTTTAATGGCAGCTTTGTTACGCTACTTTGACTTACTAAATTAAATCGTCAATTCCAATTGTCAAACCTTTAGATTTAGCAATATTTCTGATAGCTAAAATAACTCCAGGCATAAAAGATTTTCTGTCAAAAGAATCATGTCTTATTGTTAAAGTTTCCCCAAGGGATCCAAAAATTACTTCTTGATGAGCAACTAATCCTTGCATACGAACAGCATGTACAGGGATTCCTTCAATTTTAGAACCTCTTGCCCCCGATATTTCAGAAACTGTGGCATCTGGATTTGGTTTTAAATTGTTTATTTTTCGCTCTTCAGCAATTATTTGGGCAGTTCTAATAGCTGTGCCACTGGGAGCATCTACTTTGTTTGTGTGATGGTATTCAATAATTTCAGTTGAGTCATAAAATTTAGTTGCTGCTTTAGCAAATCTCATCATCAATATTGCACCGATAGAAAAATTAGGTACTAAACGAATTGAGACTTCAGGATTTTTTGCTAATATTTCTTTTACTTGTTTAATTTTGTCATCATCAAATCCTGTGGTTCCGACTATGGGATTAATTTTGGCGTTAATTAAGAATTCTAAATTACCCATCACAGCATCAGGGGTAGTGAAATCTATTGCAACTTGGGCACCTGATTTAGTTAAAATATTTATATCGTCATCTTGATCAATTG
>CALBND010000113.1 GCA_937896305.1 uncultured Actinomycetes bacterium | reverse complement strand
CCCAAGCCCAGTCAAGTGAAAAATATCCGTGATCTCCACCAATTGCTTCAACTACTTTCCACACATTTTCAGCTGACGCATTTACTTCAATTTCTCTAACGTCTTGATACAAAGAACCTCCAGACCAATCTGGATCACTTGGCATAGGTTCAGAGGGAACACCAGGAATTGAGGCAGAGGACCAACGCGTTGAAACTTGGGCATCCCTGATTCGAACTAAAGCTAAATCTACAGCTTTCTCAAAAGTAGTTAAGCCATCTTTTGGATCAGGAATGTATTGCTTAATATCGTTTTCATGACAAATTACTTCGTTAATTAAACTTCTAACTAATGGTCGAGCAATAGCTCCTGGCACGGGGGTAACAAATCCTACCCACAAACTTGAAAGCCTTGGAGTTAATAAAGGAACAGGAATAATTATTCTTTTTCTCAAATCTGCGACTTTAGCGTAACGATTCATCATTTCTTTATAAGCAAAAATATCTGGTCCACCAATATCAAAAGCCCGGTTTAAATTCTCTGTTAATTTTGCAGCACTTACTAAGTAATACAAAACATCTCGCACTGCAATTGGTTGAATTCTGGTCTTTACCCATTTTGGGGTGATCATCACAGGTAATCTTTCAGTTAGATACCTAAGCATTTCAAAAGATGCAGAACCGGAACCAATAACAACTCCAGCTCTTAATTCAATTGTTGGGACACCTGAATTTCTTAAGATTTCCCCAGTCATCTTTCTTGATGCTAAATGCTGTGAAAGTTTTTCTGAAGGAATTAATCCACCCAAATAGATGATTCGCTTAACATTGTTATTGTTTGCAGCGGTCGCAAATGTGTTTGCCATTTTAGTTTCAATTTCAACAAATTCAGGGCCTTTGTTTAAAGCGTGCAATAAGTAGTAGGCAATATCTACATCTTTCATAGCTATTTCAACTGATTCTCTATCCAAAGCATCCCCTGAAACTATTTCAACATCGTTTATCCAAGGCATATCTCTTAATCGATCAGGAAATCTTGCAAATACTTTTACTTTAAATCCTGCAAGTAACAGCTCTCTTATGAGTCGACCTGCAATGTATCCAGTTGCCCCGGTGACCAGACAGGTCAAATTGGCAGATTTCGCATTATCGTTCATATATCAAATTATGCCGGTAGTCTATGTTTTTGGCTAATCAGAATTACCTTATTTTATCTTTTCACGCTAAAACTTGCAATTAAAGTAACTAACTACAAACAGCACCCTTAGCGCTAGATCCAACTAATTTCGCGTACTTTCCCAAAATTCCGCTGGTGTATCTTGGCTCAGCTGGTTTCCAACTTGCTCGTCGCTTTTCTAATTCAGCATCATCAACAAGTAAATCAAGTTTTCTGGCTTCTAGATCTAAACGAATTTTGTCGCCAGTTTTAGCTAAAGCAATTGGTCCACCATCTGTTGCTTCTGGAGCAACGTGTCCTATACAAAAGCCTGCAGTAGCACCACTAAATCTGCCATCAGTAATTAACATGACGTCTTTTCCTAAACCTGCACCTTTAATGGCTGCAGTTACTGCCAACATTTCACGCATTCCTGGTCCACCCTTTGGACCTTCGTAACGAATAACTACGACATCGCCTTTGACAATTTTTCCATGAGTCACAGCATCCATGGCAAATTTTTCATCATCAAATACTTTGGCAGTTCCTTCAAAAATTGGGGATTCAATAGAGGCAGCTTTAATTACTGCACCTTCTGGAGCAAGAGATCCTTTAAGGATAACTAGTCCGCCAGTTTTATGAATAGGACTTTTAACGGCATGAATAATTTTTCCATCCGGATCTGGTGGATTAATATCTTTCAAGTTCTCGGCAACTGTTTTTCCAGTTACAGTTAATTCGTCCCCGTGAATCAAGCCTGCATCTAATAGGGCTTTCATTACAACCGGTACACCACCGATTTTATCTAAATCATTCATTACATAACGACCAAATGGTTTGACATCGGCTAAGTGAGGAGTTTTATCTCCAATGCGATTGTAATCATCAATTGTTAAATCTACGTTTGCTTCATGAGCAATTGCAAGTAAATGAAGAATGGCATTAGTAGAACCACCGAGAGCCATAACAATTGTTATGGCATTTTCAAAAGCTTTTTTCGTCATAATATCTCGAGCTGTAATTCCTAAACGTATTAAATTAACAACAGCTTCACCTGCAGCAAAGGCATCTGCATCACGTCTTTTATCGACAGCGGGTGCTGAAGCACTTCCTGGTAGCGCCATTCCTAAAGCTTCTGCAACTGAGCTCATGGTGTTAGCCGTAAACATGCCACCGCAGGCACCTTCTCCAGGACAAGCTGCTCTTTCTATTTCTTCAAGTTCTGATTCAGTTATTTTTCCTAAAGCACATGCTCCAACGCCTTCAAATACATCTTGAATTGTTAAGTCTTTACCATTTAAATTTCCAGGCAAGATTGATCCGTTGTAAACAAAAACGTTTGCTAAATCTAATCTTGCTGCAGCCATTAACATTCCAGGCAAAGATTTATCACAACCGGCTAAAGTTACGCTGCCATCTAGTCTTTCTGCATGCATCACACATTCAACTGAGTCCGCAATTATTTCTCTACTTACTAAGGAAGCACGCATTCCTTCGTGTCCCATAGAAATTCCATCAGAAACTGAAATTGTATTAAAAGTCATAGGAAAACCACCTGCTGCGAAAACTCCTTCTTTAGCTTTTTCAGCTAAACGACGAAGCGACATATTGCAAGGTGTGATCTCATTCCAAGATGAAGCAATCCCAATTTGTGGCTTACTAAAATCGTCATCAGTCATGCCAACTGCTCTAAGCATTGACCGAGCAGGAGCTCTTTCAAAACCTTCAGTTACCGCTTTACTGCGAGGTTTCATATCTCCGATTTTTGATGACATGTTTAAACCTTATCTATATAGCAGGAATGTTGTCTTAACTACCTAAAGTTTTTAGAACAAGTTCTCTCACCTTGGCAGCATCTGCGCTACCGCCGGTCTTTTTCATTACTGCCCCAACAATTACCCCTACAACTTGAACTTTGCCTTCTTTGATTTTAGCTGCCGCTTCTGGATTAGCCTCGATTGCTTCTTTTATCGCTGGTAGCAATGCTGAGTCATCTGAAACAACTGCCAAATTTCTTTTGGCAATTACTTCATCGGGATTGCCTTCTCCAATTAATATTGCTTCAATTACTTGTCTGGCAAGTTTGTCAGTTAGTTTTCCTTCAGTTACTAAAACATCAATTCGGGCAATATCTTTGGCGCTTATTTTCAAAACTGTTAAATCAACACCGTCTTCACTTGCTTTTCTTGCAAGTTCTCCTGCCCACCATTTTCTAGCTGCTGATGGGCTGGCGCCGAAACTAATAGTTTCAGCAATTAAATCAACAGCACCTAGTGTTGCCACATCTCTCATCTCAAGATCTGTGAAACCCCACTCTTTAGCTAAACGAGCTCTTCCAATTGAAGGTTGCTCAGGTAATTGACTTCTTAATTCTTCAATCCATTTGCTATCTGGAGCAATTGGAACTAAATCCGGTTCTGGAAAATATCTGTACTCTTCGGCAACTTCTTTACTTCTACCACTTCTAGTGGTACCTGTGTCTTCTTGAAAATGTCTGGTTTCTTGTTTAATAGTGTTTCCATTGTTAAGCTCAATTGCTTGTCTTTCAATTTCGCTTTTAATTGCTCTTTCAACACTTCTGAGTGAATTAACATTTTTTGTTTCAGTTCTAGTTCCCCAAGTTTTTGAACCCTTAGGAGTTAAAGAAAGATTCACATCACAACGTAAAGAACCTTCTTCCATGCGCACATCAGATACTCCAAGTCCGCGCAATAAATCTCTTAATTCTGTGACATAAGCTTTTGCCACCAATGGGGCATATTCGCCAGTATCTGGAACAGGTTTGGTCACAATTTCTACCAATGCAATACCGGCTCGGTTGTAGTCAACAAGTGAATAATTAGCACCATGAATTCTTCCTGTGGCACCTCCCGCGTGTGTTAATTTTCCAGTGTCTTCTTCAAGATGAACTCTTTCAATTTCAACACGAAAATTTTTACTGCCTTCTTCAGTATCAACTAAGACATCTAAATAACCATTTGAACAGAGTGGTTCATCGTATTGGCTGGTTTGAAAATCTTTTGGCATATCTGGGTAAAAATAGTTCTTCCTTGCAAATCTTGAATATGTGGCAATCGTGCAGTTAAGTGCTAGGCCAATACGAATTGTTGATTCGATCCCAATTTTATTGGCAACCGGTAAAGATCCTGGTAATCCAAGACAAGTTGGACAGGTTTGTGTATTTGGTTCTGCACCAAAATCTGTTGCACAACCACAAAACATTTTGGATTTGGTTGATAATTCAACGTGGGTTTCTAGACCTAAAACTGGATCGTATTTATTAATTGCATCTGAATAGGAACTCACGATGCCCCACCTAAAGTAGGAATTTGATCAATTAGTAATCCATTCCATTTAGATTTCAAAGAAGCTTCAACAGCTCCTCCGACTCGATACATGCGATCATCTTGCATAAAGGGAGCAATGATTTGTAATCCGACTGGTAATTTATCTTCGTCAGCTAAACCAATTGGCACACTCATTGCAGGAATTCCAGCAAGAGAAGGTGGCAATGTTGCCAAATCAGCAAGATACATAGCCATTGGATCATTAACTCGTTCACCCAATCCCCAAGCAGTGGTTGGTGAAGTTGGAGAAATTAATACATCAACTTCCTTAAAAGCATCAGTTAAATCTTGGGCAATAAGTGCTCTAACTTTTTGTGCTTGCGCATAATATGCATCGTAATAACCAGAGGATAGAGCATAAGTTCCGATCATGATTCTTCTTTTAACTTCCTTACCAAATCCTTTTTCACGTGTTTTATTCATTACTTCTTCAGCACTTGAATTACCATCATCAACTCTTAAGCCATAGCGCATGCCATCAAACCTGGCTAAATTACTGCTTGCCTCACTAGGAGCAATTAAGTAGTAAGTTGCTAAGGCATAAATTGAATGAGGAAGTGATATTTCTTTTACTTCAGCACCCATTGATTTAAGTAATTCAATAGATTCATTAAATCTATTGATAACTCCTGGTTGCCAGCCTTTACCATTTAATTCTTTAATGTAGCCAATCTTCATTCCTTTAACATCTTGCATTTGAGCTGCAGCAACAACGTCTGGAACTCTTTGATTGATACTTGTGGAATCTTTAGGATCGTGACCAGCCATAACTTCATGCAACATCGCACAATCTAAAACAGTTCTCGCAAATGGTCCTGCTTGATCAAGAGATGAAGCAAATGCCACTAAGCCATATCTAGAAACTCCACCATAAGTCGGTTTTGCTCCCACAATTCCAGTCACAGCTGCTGGTTGTCTAATAGAGCCGCCAGTGTCTGTGCCAATTGAAAGAGGTGCAAAAAATGCTGACACTGCCGCAGAGGAACCACCTGAAGATCCGCCCGGAATTTTTGTTAGATCCCAAGGATTCTTAGTAGAAAAATATGCACTGTTTTCTGTTGAAGAACCCATGGCGAATTCATCCATGTTAGTTTTACCCAGAATTACGATGCCAGCATTCTTTAAGTTTTTAACAACTGTTGAATCATATGGAGGTAACCAACCTTCTAATATTTTTGATCCGCAAGTAGTTGGAACATCTTTTTGAGTTAATACATCTTTTAGGGCAAGAGGCACTCCAGCAAGTTTGGATAATTTTTGTTTTTCTTTTCTCTTGCTATCTACTTCCTTTGCCTGCTTGAGTGCACCTGTTTTATCAATAT
Source organism: uncultured Actinomycetes bacterium (assembly GCA_937896305.1). Taxonomy (GTDB): domain Bacteria; phylum Actinomycetota; class Actinomycetes; order S36-B12; family UBA5976; genus ATZT02. The sequence continues at coordinate 13,495 of CALBND010000113.1, read as the reverse complement.
GTAAAAATGATTGCACTTTTTTATCTAATTCTTCGATGCGATCTAGGTGTGCATTCGTTACTTCTTCGGCACTAACGCTGCCTGCTTGAAGTTGTTGGCTTAATTCAAAAGCACTGAGTTTTGTTAAGTCAGACATTTATTCCTCATCCAAAATACGAGGAACTCTGAATCTAAAATCTTCTGTGGCTGGAGCTGACTTTAATATTTCTTCTCTGTCTAATGAAGTTTCAACTTTGTCTTCCCGAAAAATATTTACTAAACCTGTGGCATGAGACATGGGCTTAACATCAGCTGTGGCTACTTCGCCAACTTTGGCAACTGATTCAAGAATAATTTCTAGTTGCTTGGCGTACTCATCTAATTCAGCTTCTGCTAAATCTAATCTGGCCAATCTGGCGAGGTTTGCTACTTCTTCACGGGTTATTCGAGACACGTTTACTATCTTAATTGGGCTCAGTTGTTGCTAACTTCAGTGCTTCGCTAAAGCCTTTATTTAGCAAAACCTCAAAGTTTTCTGCATCCAATCTTGGGATTCCTAGACTTATCGCCTTTGTGAATTTGCTGCCATCGGCTCTGCCATAAATCAACATGGTGGTGTTTTTACTTACTGATCCAGAAACTTTTCCACCCCTTTCCAAGACCGCATTTGTAGCGGCATCTCTTGAAAGATTTGGAACTGATCCTGTGATTACAAAATTCATATCTTTAAATGGTTGGGGTCCAGTGATTTCTTCATCTTGCATTCTTACCCCAGCTCTGGCCCATTTGCCAACAATTTCTTTATGCCAGCTTTCACTAAACCATTCTTTTACAGCGATACCTATTACTTCGCCAACTCCATTTACACTTGCCAAGGTTTCTGATTTAGCATTCGCAATATTTTCTAAAGTTCTAAATTCTCTTGCTAATGCTTGAGCTGCAGTTGGACCAACGTGTCTAATAGATAGTGCGACCAAAATTCTCCAAAGTGGTCTGGTTTTTGCAGCATTAAGTTGTGATAACAGTTCTTCCCCGTTTTTATTTAACTGTCGACTCGATTCGCCTTTGAGGGCAGCTCTCGTAAAATATTCACTAACTATTAAATCTTCTTTTGTTAAATTAAATAATTCACCCTCATCACTCAGTATCTTGTCATTTAATAATGCTGCAGCAGATTTTGCGCCTAAGCCTTCAATATCCATTGCTCCCCTGGATCCAACATAAAACAAACGTTCCCTTAATTGAGCAGGACAACTTTTAGCATTGCCACAACGCAGATCTATATCGCCTTCTTTAGCAGGTGCTAAAGGGGTATTACATTCAGGACACTTTGCTGGCATGATAAACGTTTTTTCAGAACCATCACGCAATTCAATAACTGGACCCACAATTTCAGGGATTACATCTCCAGCTTTACGCAAATAAACAGTGTCTCCAATTAATACACCTTTTCGAATTATTTCTTTTTGATTATGTAATGTAGCCATAGAAACAGTTGAGCCTGCTACTTTTATCGGTTGCATGACTGCAAAAGGAGTAACTCTTCCAGTTCGACCGACGTTTACTTCAATATCAAGCAATTTAGTTCGCACAACTTCTGGTGGATATTTGTAGGCAACTGCCCATCTTGGGGTTCTACTAGTTGCTCCTAGATTTTTTTGCGAATTAATATCATTTACTTTCACAACGACCCCATCAATTTCATGTGAAAGACTTCTTCTTTTCTCACCAAATTCATTTATAAATTCAATTACTTCTTTTAAGTTTTTTGTAACCCTAGTCGTATTTGCCACAGGTAAACCTAAGTTAGCTAAAGTTTTATAAGCCTGATCTTGAGTTTTAAATTCCAATCCATTTAGTTCTCCAATTCCATGGACAACTAATTTTAATCTGGTTAAAGAGGCTGTTGAGCGTTTAAATTCTGAAGTTAGTTTTTCGATTCGAGATTCAGATTTTTTATCAGTTTTTGCTACAGCTAGCTCTTCTTCTCTTTTGTCCACTCTTTGTCTAATCGTTCCAGCGGCAGCATTTCGGGGATTAGCAAAAGGAGTACGTCCAAGATCCATAACTTCATTATTTAGAGAATCAAAATCTGCTAATTCAAAATAAACTTCACCTCGAACTTCAATAACTTCAGGAATTTGTGCGCCTTCTTTAGCAATCAATTCTCGTGGGATTGAAGGAATAAACAAAGTGTTGTATGTGACATCTTCCCCAACTCTGCCATCTCCTCTGGTGGCAACTCGAGACAATTTGCCCTCAAGATAGAGCAGATTAAGAGCTAGTCCATCAACTTTTAGTTCACAAATTGTTTCAGGAAATGTTTGTGTAGTTTTACCAACTCTATTGGCCCATTCTTCTAACTCCTCCAGATCAAAAACATCGTCCAAGCTCATCATTCTTACTCGATGTTGCACTGGTTCAAAAAGTTCAGATGCAACACCTCCCACAGATTGTGTTGGAGAATCTTGGGTTACTAATTCAGGATATTTTTGTTCAAGTGTTTCTATTTCTTTGAAGGCTTTGTCATATTCATCATCTGAAATTGTTGGGGAGTCTAATACGTAATATTGTCTTCTAGCGTCTTCAATTAGTTCAACTAATTCTAGCCATCTTTTTTTTGCAGAATCTGGAATAGATTTAGTCATGTCAGACAGACTATTTAACTGCGTGAAGTTGTTACAACTGTGCCACTACCTATTACTCTTTCTCCGTCATAAAGTGCAATGGTTTGACCAGGGGCTAATGCTTGCAAAGGTTCAATAAATTCAACTGTTAAATTGCCATCGTTATGAAATGTTTTTGCTGCTAAGCGGGCACTATGTGCTCTGACTTGGGCCTTGCAATCAAATTCTGCTGCAGGAGTTGGACCACACCAAATTAAATTAGTGGCTGTTACAACATCAACTCTGAGAAGTGTTGGAAGTCCAACCATGACTGTGTTGGTTTTTATATCTTTTTCAATAACATAACGAGGCGCTCTGTCTTGTCTTGGCACTCCAAGATGCAAACCTTTTCTTTGTCCAACTGTGAATTCAAATAAGCCATCATGCTCACCTATTTCTTCACCGGTTTGGGCATCAATAATTTTTCCAGGAACATCACCTAATTTTTTATGTAAAAATCCTGCGGTATCACCATCTGGAATAAAACAAATATCATGTGAGTCTGGTTTAGCAGCAGTAATTAAGCCCCGAGCTTCAGCTTCAGCTCTGATATCTGGTTTCTTGGAATCACCTAAAGGCAAAATTGTGTGACTTAATTTTTCTTGATTTAAAACACTTAAAACATAAGATTGGTCTTTATTTTCATCCACTGCGCGATACAGCAAAGGACCATTTTCAGATTCAACTATTTGGGCATAATGACCTGTTGCCACCGCATCAAAACCCAAAGCTAAAGATCTAGTTAAAACTGCTGCAAATTTAATTTTCTCATTACATCTCACACAAGGATTCGGTGTTTTTCCTTCTGAATATTCAGAAACAAAATTTTCAATAACTTCTTTTTGAAATTCCTCAGAAACATCCCAAACATAAAAAGGTATTCCTAAACGATCAGCCACTCTTCTAGCATCTCTGGCATCATCTAGTGTGCAACAACCTTTTCTCCCACCATGACCTTTTACTTTCGCTAGAGCCAAATGAACTCCAACAACGTCATAGCCTTGCTCAACTAATCTGGATGCGGCAACTGAAGAATCAACGCCACCACTCATCGCAGCAACTACACGCTTTGTCATATCTTCACTGCAGGCTTTCCAGCTCTTTTTGCTCTTTCAACTACGGCTGGTAAAAATTGTAAAACTGAATCAACATCATCTGGTGTGGAAGTTGTGCCAAATGAAAATCTCAATGATCCTCTTGCGGTTGCTTCATCTCTACCCATTGCTAACAAAACATGGGATGGTTGTGGAATACCTGCACTACATGCAGAACCAGTGGAGCATTCGATTCCTTGAGCATCCAACAACATTAATAAAGCATCACCTTCACATCCCGTAAAAGAAAAATGTGCATTTCCTGGTAAACGATTTTCTGGATCTCCATTGAACACTGCTTCAGAAATTGTTGCAAGAATTCTTTTAACCAAATCTTTTCTTAAAGTTGTTAGACGATTAGCTCTTGAAACTCTTTGAGTGACGGCTGTAACAACAGCTGCCCCAAATCCTGCAATTAGTGCTACTGGCAAAGTTCCGGAGCGAACATCTCTTTCTTGTCCTCCACCGTGCAATATTGGAGTCAATTCAATATCTCTTTTTAATATTAGAGCACCAATTCCAATTGGTCCACCAAGTTTATGTCCACTAATAGTTAATGCATCTGCGCCTGATTCTTGAAAATGAACCGGTAGACAACCAACTGCTTGTACAGCATCTGAATGAAAAATTGAACCAAATTCATGTGTGATAGCAGCAAGTTCTTTAATTGGTTCAACTGTTCCAACTTCATTGTTTGCCCACATAATTGAAACTAATGCAACATCATTTGGATTTTTCTCAAAAGCTTTTCTTAAAGTTTCAGGCTGAACCCGGCCATCTTTATCAACTGGTAGAAATTCAACATTTGCACCTTCATGTTCACCCATCCAGATAACAGTGTCTAAAACTGCATGATGTTCAATCGACGACGCTAAAATTCTATTCCTATTTTTGTCTTTTGAATTCTGTGCCCAATATAAACCTTTAATTGCTAAGTTATCTGATTCTGTTCCACCTGCTGTAAAAATTACTTCGATTGGTCTTGCCCCAATTGCTGCTGCAATTAATTCTCTATTTTCTTCCACAATTCTTCGAGCTTGTCTTCCGGATGAATGTACCGAAGAAGGGTTTCCTGGTTGAGCCATCACGGCAGACATTGCTGCTATTGCTTCAGGAAGCATGGGTGTAGTTGCCCCATGATCTAAATAAGTCATGTTCTTAAGTTTAGTTGATTTAAAACAATGCGCTTGCTAGGTCTCGTCGCGCCTTTATTACCTCAGGATCTTGGTCTCCCACGAGGATAAATAACTCTAAAAGCCGAGCTCTCAAACTATCTCGATCTTCGCCACTAGTTATTTTGATAGCAGCAATCAAAGTCGCAAATCCTGCTCCAGGATTTCCTTGCATCATCTCCACATCAGCTAATTGCATTTGAGCAGCAATATTTTTCTTATCCATGGCATTTTTGCTCACTTCAGTTGGATCTAATTTTGAAGTTCTTTCCAATAATCCAACTTGAGCCATCCCAGCAATTGCAACTTCATCAGCTGGATTTTGATTCAACATTTCGTGATAAGAATTTTTTGCACCAGCAAAATCTCCCTTATTGATTGATTCAAAAGCGGCTTCAAGACGAGGATCTAATTTCTCTTCTATAACTTCTTCGGGTTCAATTGATTCATTTGATTCATTTGTGTCTAAAGAACCATTAACACCTTGTTCTTTTGCAACTTTTATAACTTCTTCTAAAACTTGTCTAGCTTGGGCTTCTGGAACTGCTCCTTGAAAAAGTGGCATGGCAGATCCGCCGATAATTGCAAAAACTGCAGGAATTGATTGCACTTGAAACATTTGAGAAAGTCTCGGATTGGCATCAACATCTACTTTTGCCAAAATAAATTGACCTTTGAATTCAGCTGCTAATTTTTCTAAAATTGGAGAAAGTTGTTTACAGGGTCCACACCATTCAGCCCACAGATCAACAATAACTGGAACTTTATTTGAAGCATTAATTACACTTTCTTGAAAATCAGCTTCTGTGGCATCTATTACTACACCAGCTGGGGCATTGGCTAGAGCTTCGTTGGCATTACTTTGTGCTTGTTTAGCTTGCGCTAATGCACCTAAATCAATTGCTCCACGCATTGGAATTGAATTGCTCAAGTTAAAACCTCACTTAATTTATATATCTCTTATCCTAGTGACAAATTAAAATCTGGGCCTTAGATGTCATTCCATTTCTCCATAGGTCCATCCCAATTGGTTGGAAGTGGTGCAGAAATAGGTGAAATCAAATTCACTATGTGATTGAGAACTATTTGCACACTCTTTTCCCCTACCCATAAATGCTTTGCCCCCAACTCTGGAATTAATTGAATGTTGGGTGCAACTTTAAATTTTTCTGTCGCTTCTGCTGGTCTTAAATAATCATCTAACTCAGGAATCAGGGCTAAGACTGGAAATTTAACATCCTTCCAACGTGCTAATTCTTCTTGAGTTGTAAAGCGAAGTGGTGGTGAAATAAGCACTACTCCACTTAAATCTTGATTAAAAGCATGACGCAACGTAACATCTGTTCCAAATGACCAACCCACCACATAAATTTTTCCTAAATTCTTTTCTTTCACAAACTTAATTGCGGCGATTAAATCTTTGCCTTCACCCTCTGAGGAATCAAAAGTTCCAGTACTTGTTCCTAATTTGCTACAGGTGCCGCGAGTATTAAATCGAAGAACACTAATTCCAGCTAAAGCTGGTAGGCGCCAAGATAATTTTCTATATAGATGACTATCTGTATTTCCACCATGTGTTGGCAAGGGATGAACAGTAACAATTGTTGCCACACTTTGCCCACTTAATGGCGTTGCTAATTCTCCTATTAAAGTTTCACCATCGAAAGTAATCAGTGATATAACTTCTCGCTTTGCCGGTAAAACACTATTTGCCACAATTTCTGTCATTTACATTTCTCTCTTATAAAGTTTTCGATCGGTATTCCAACAAGCAGTGTGCCAATGTCTTCGATCTTCTAAGTTGCCACTGACATAGGCAACAGTGTGTGGTGTTGCTGGCCTTATTTCTTGATCGCAACCTGGACAGCGATAAGGCTTGGTAGCTGCAGATCCAGTAACTCGTCTAATTACCCAATCACCATCTGACCATTCTTCGACTCGTTCTAATCCAAATAATCGAGCAGAATCAATTTCAGGTGATTCTGTTTTTTTAGTTCCTTTGGGTTTATTTCTTCTGGGCATTTTTATATCCTAGAACAATCTTTCATCTTTACGATCCATTCCTCGAAGCGAATCGTAATCAATCACAACACAACGTATTCCTCTATCTTCTGCCAAAACTTTTGCTTGAGGTTTTATCTCTTGGGCCGCAAATACACCTTTAACTGGTGCTAATAATGGATCACGATTTAATAGCTCTAAATATCTAGTTAATTGTTCAACTCCATCTATCTCACCACGTCTTTTTATTTCTACTGCCACTGTTTGATTTTGATCATCCTTACAAAGTAAGTCAACAGGACCTATTGCAGTAGGAAATTCTCTTCTAACCAGATGCCAATTCTTACCAAATGTTTCAACATGTTCGGCAAGTAATTCTTGTAAATGGGCTTCTACTCCGTCTTTGACTAGACCTGGATCTATTCCTAACTCATGATTTGAGTTATGGATAACTTCACTTATAGTTATCACTAATCTTTCCCCAGCTTTGTTTTCAACCGTGATTACTTTTTGCTCTCCAGTGCTTACTTCGTTTGTGAAACAAGGAGGGCTCATCCAATTAAGGGGTTTATAAGCTCGATCATCTGCGTGAATTGAAACCGATCCATCGGCTTTGAAGAGTATGAGACGTGTTGCTTCTGGCAAATGGGCTGTGAGCCTTCCCACATAATCGACTGTGCAGGTGGCAACTAATAAACGCATATCTTGATGATGCCTGATAGCCAAAGATGAGCAACAATGGCTGTCATGATGACCTGGGGCAGCACCACCTATTTACTAGTTCCAATCTTGGTTGGTTCAGGATTATTTGTCTTAATTTTATTTTTACGTTGGGCATATAGTCCCAAGAAAACTTCTCTGATTCAACGTCCTAGTAAAGCAAGTTTTAAAGATGATTATGGAGTTTTAGTACCAATTGCAAATCCCAGCAACTATGCTCTTGGTGAACAATTACGTTTAGAATTACTTTCTAAAAATATTAAAGCAACTTTAGCTTTTACTCTTGAAGGTCCTCAATTAATGGTTTGGCCTAAAGATGAAACAGAAGCAAGAAAACTAATACGCGGTCGCGTTTAATTTATCTATTTGCTCCAGGAACCCACAACACATCGCCTTCTTCACGATTACTGTACCTGGCTAAAACGAAAAGTAAATCGGAAAGTCTATTCAAATATCTGGCAGGAGTTTCTGTCATAACAATTTTGTGTGCAGTAAAAGCTGTCCAAGTTGAACGCTCTGCTCTTCTGACAATTGTTCGAGCCATGTGCAATAGTGCTGCACCAGCAGTTCCTCCAGGCAAAATAAAAGAACTTAATGGTTGCAGTGAGGAGTTGTAGTGATCAATAAATTTTTCTAATTCATCTACATAGTTTGGTAAAACTCTTAATTGTGGAGTGTCATTTTTCTTTCCTACTGGTGTTGCTAAATCAGCACCCACATCAAATAAATCATTTTGTACTCTGATTAATAAATCTCTAACATCTTGATCAAGTTTTCCCATTGCAATGGCGACACCAATGGATGAATTAGCTTCATCAACATCAGCAAATGCTTCTAAGCGTAAATCTGTCTTTAAAGCTCTAGACATATCTCCCAGAGCCGTAGTTCCATCGTCACCAGTTCTGGTGTAGATGCGAGTGAGGTTAACCATGGGTAAAGCCTATGTCTGAAATGCAATTTACACACTTTGGTTGGGTATCGTGGTGAGTCATGGAAGCTTTCAAAGTCATCGGAAATGGCCCACTAAAAGGTGAGGTAAGAGTTCCGGGTGCAAAAAACAGTGTTTTAAAGCTAATGGCTGCTGCCATCATGGCTGAAGGTAAAACAACTTTGACAAATGTTCCAGACATATTGGATGTTGAAATTATGGCCGAACTTTTGCGCCGTTTAGGGTGCGAAGTTACACATGAAACAAAAACCTCAACAGTAACAATTACTGTTCCAAAAGTTATTGGTCATAAAGCAGATTACGACTTAGTTAGAAAAATGCGAGCTTCAATTTCTGTGCTTGGACCCTTGGTTGCTAGATGTGGCGAAGCAGATATTGCTATGCCTGGTGGAGATGCAATTGGTTCTCGTGGACTAGATATTCATATGCAAGGTTTAGAAAAACTTGGTTGCCACGTCCATAGCGAACATGGTTATTTAATAGTAAGAGCAGAAAATGGTTTAGCTGGAGCCAATATTGCATTAGATTTTCCAAGTGTTGGCGCAACCGAAAATGTTGTTATGGCTGCAGTTTTGGCTAAAGGCAATTCAACAATTGACAACGTTGCGCGTGAACCAGAAATTGTTGATCTTTGCCAAATGTTGGTTGCAATGGGGGCAAAAATAAAAGGAATTGGCACAAGTGTTTTAGAAATAATTGGAGTTCCAAAATTAAATCCCACGAACCATAACGTTGTACCTGATCGAATTGTGGCAGGAACTTGGGCAATTGCAGCGATCATGACCCAAGGAGACATCACTATTCATGGCGTGAAACCAAGTGACATGGAATTAGTTTTAGAAAAATTGCGTGACACTGGTGCCGAAATTAAATCTGTAGAAGATCGTTTAAATGTCTCTATGAACAAAAAACCTAAAGCAGTAGATATTGTGACTCTTCCCTACCCTGGATTTCCTACTGACTTACAACCTCAAATGATTGCCCTGAATTCCATAGCCGAAGGATCGGCTATGGTGACCGAGAATTTGTTTGAAGCAAGATTTAGATTTGTAAACGAATTAGCAAGACTAGGAGCAGATGGAAAAATAAATGGACATCACTGTTTAGTTAAAGGGAAAAACAAATTATCAGGTGCTCCTGTTGAAGCAACTGATGTTAGAGCCGGTGCTTCTTTAGTTTTAGCTGGATTAGTGGCTGATGAAGTTACTTATGTCACTGAAGTTCACCATGTTGATCGAGGCTATGACAACTTTGTAGAGAACCTAACTAACCTTGGGGCAAAAGTTGAAAGAGTAAACATCTAGTTATTTAATCTGAAATTTATGGGAAATAAATCTAAGTTTTGTAATACAAGTTTGAAAAGATGTATGTTTACAAATATCTCAATAAAAGATATGGAATAACTAAAACTACACTCAATAAAGTAATAGGAACTCCGTATTTAGCGAACTGCCAAAACGAAATATTAACTCCAGCTTTTTTCGCTAAACCAATTGCTACTACGTTGGCACTTGCTCCAATAATTGTGGCGTTGCCTCCAAAGTCAGCTCCAAAAGCCAATGCCCACCATAAGACGTCGCCTGCACTTTCAGGAATTGATTTAGATAACTCTCCTACCACCGGAGACATACTTGCGACATATGGAATGTTGTCCACTATTCCTGATAGCACTGCAGAAACTCCAAGTAAACTTGTTGCAGCCAAAGTAGTATTGTTTCCAATTAAATCTGCTAAAAGATCTGCAAATTTTTGTAACACCCCAGTGTTAACAAGTGAGCCCACCATAATAAATAAGCCAGCAAAGAAAGTTAGGGTTCCCCATTCAATATCTTGAACATAATCAGCTGGTTTTAATCTACTGATCAAGATTAATAATCCAGCACCTAGTAACGCGATGACTGCTGGTTCCAAATGTAGAAACGAGTGAGCCACAAATGCAATCATTACTAATGTCAAAACAAAAAGACTTTGTTTCATCAATGGAATGTTAGTCAGGTAGTCCTTTTCATTTAATTCTAGAATTTTCTGACGGTCTTCCTCAGTATTAACTAATTCTTTTCTGAACATAAAAACTAATACTGGAAGAATCACTAGAATTACCACTAAAACAAATGGTGCCATATGAACCAAAAAATCATTAAAACTGATATCGGATCTACTGGCAATAATTATGTTAGGAGGATCTCCCACCAAAGTTGCTGCACCACCAATATTGGACATGAATACTTCTGATAGTAAAAATGGAACTGGCGAGACATTTAATTTCTTACAAACAATCAAAGTCATTGGAACTGCTAATAAAATTGTTGTTACGTTATCCAAAATTGCACTTGCAAAAGCCACAAGTAAGACTAAATAAATAAGAGCAGCTTTTGGCCTTCCTTTAGCTTTCTTGATTGCCTTGATGGCTAAATATTCGAAAAAACCTGTTTTATGAATAACACTTACAATGATCATCATTCCCAAAAGCAGGAAAATTACGTTCCAATCAATTCCTGTTTCATGGTTAAAAAAAGCAGCTTCACCATCTGTGGCACCAATTAAAACCATTACTCCGGCACCTGTTAAAGCGACAGCAACTCTGTTCAGTTTTTCAGCTGCGATAAATCCGTATGCGACAATAAAAACGGTTAGGGCAAGAATCCCAGTTATATCCAAAATCTCACCCTAACCGATTTACTTATTTATTTAATTTCAATGAAAAACTTGGGTATTGATCAGTAACCAGAATAAATGCATAACCAGTTACTCTATTCCAGTAATGAACGGTTCCTACCACAAAATTAATTGCGAATTTTGGATAGTTGCCAGTGAAGACAATACTAAACCAAGCAAGTGCTGTGTAAACAATAGTTACCAATAAATAAGCAATACCTACAATATACAAAGGAATTGCAAGCAACCATTTAACTAAAGGTAACCAGCGATTTAATGCTTTGCCACCTCTAACTTCTGGCAAAGTTATGGTCACATTTTTACTTTTTTCTATTGATGGGAAATCATCATTTAAATAAAGGGCGTAAATAGCAATTCTGTTTTGTAACTCAAGAAAAGCATGGTTGAAAGAATAGATATAGCTTGGATACTTATTTCTAAAAACTAATGCCAATAACACTGGCACAGCTAGAGTGAAAGAGATACTCATAGCACCTGAATTACTTGAAGAAAATGTGCCAATAAAAATTAAGATCGGAACGATCAATATTGGACGAAAGAAAGTTGTTAAACGATTTCTTCTCTTCATTTTTATTACTAATTTAGTTTCAACTTGCTTAGCCATGTAACGCCTCCTAGGTGGAAATAACTATTTCCTAACCTAGCGCAATAGACAGTCTTGACTCGGCTCTTTTCAGTGCTTCTTTGTCGCCTTCTTTTTCTGCATCTTCTTTGGCTTTTTGAGCACGTTTAACATCAATATCTTTAGCTAATTCAGAGGTTTCAGACAAAACAATCACATTGTTGCTATCTACAATCACAAATCCACCATGGACTGCAGCTTTAATTTCTTCACCTTCAATTGGTCTAATCACAATCGGACCATCTGCCAGTGAAGCAAGCAAGGGTGCATGTCCTGGAAGTAAGCCAATTTCTCCTGACTTAGTCCTCAAAACAACCGTGCTTGCCTCGCCTGACCAAACTTGACGATCAGTTGCAACAACTTCAACTTTTAATGGCATGATTTATTTATTTTCCTGCCAATTTAGCTGCGTTCTTTTCAACATCTTCAATATTTCCTGCCATGAAGAATGCCTGTTCTGGAAGATGGTCATAGTCACCATTTGTTAATGCTCTAAAGGAAGCAATAGTTTCTTCCAACGGCACAAATGATCCAGCTTGACCAGTGAAGGCTTCTGCTACGAACATGTTTTGTGATAAGAATCTTTGAATTCTTCGAGCACGACCTACTAGAACTCGATCTTCTTCACTTAGTTCATCAATACCAAGAATTGCAATGATGTCTTGCAAATCTTTGTATCGTTGTAAGACTTCTTTAACTCTTTGTGCAACTGCATAGTGTTCTTCACCCAAATAAAGTGGTGAAAGAATACGAGAAGTTGAATCAAGTGGATCCACAGCTGGATAAATACCCAACTCAGAAATTGGTCTACTCAACACAGTTGTTGCATCTAAGTGTGCAAACGTGGTGTGGGGAGCTGGATCTGTGATGTCATCTGCTGGAACATAAATTGCTTGCATCGAAGTAATTGAGTTACCGCGAGTTGAAGTAATACGTTCTTGTAATTGACCCATCTCATCAGCCAAAGTTGGTTGGTAACCTACAGCAGAAGGCATACGTCCCAACAATGTTGAAACTTCTGAACCTGCTTGAGTGAATCGGAATATGTTGTCAATAAACAACAACACATCTTGATTTTGCACATCACGGAAATATTCAGCCATGGTTAGAGCTGACAAAGCAACTCTCATACGAGTGCCAGGTGGCTCATCCATTTGACCAAAGACCAATGCAGTTTTATTAATAACACCTGACTCAGTCATTTCCAAAAACAAGTCGTTACCTTCACGAGTTCTTTCTCCAACGCCTGCGAATACAGAAACGCCACCGAAGTTTTCAGAAACTCGATAAATCATTTCTTGAATCAAAACAGTTTTACCTACACCAGCACCACCAAATAAACCAATCTTTCCACCTTTTACATAAGGTGTTAGAAGATCGATAACTTTGATACCGGTCACAAACATTTCTGTTTTAGGTTCTAATTCAGCAAACTTAGGAGCTTGACGATGAATTGGCCAACGGGTTTTAATATTTAATGTTGATTCTTCAACATCTAATGGTTTTCCAAGTGTGTTCCAAACGTGTCCTAATGTGACATCGCCAACTGGAACAGAAATAGGAGTGCCGGTTGATTTCACGGTGGCGCCGCGAACCAATCCATCTGTAGGTTGCAT
>CALBND010000112.1 GCA_937896305.1 uncultured Actinomycetes bacterium | reverse complement strand
CAGGTCTCAACACCTATCAACGAGGATTGGCCTAATAGCTAATCATGGGTAAATCGGGTTACTCTGACATAGAGTGGTCTTGCTGGGACGAACTTTTAATCTGTGGGTCGTCGGTTCGATCCCGACAGGGCCCACTTTTTTATTCAAAATGTAAAATATGGTTTAAGAAAAGCAATTTTAGTCGATTGATATTTCGGGTAAGCCACGAATCTTACGGTTATTATTTATAGAGTCCCGGTAGTTTTCATATTGAACTTTTTGATTAACGGGGGACTGCGGATTAAATTCCACTGTCTCTCTTCTTCTAATAAACCAAAACTTGATCATTAGTAGAGTCACATAAAACTTACCCCGCCGCAATCTTTTATTGAGTATCTCTTGTTGTTTAGATTCCTTTAATTTGTATGCATCTATTTTCCACGAGGCTGGAAATTTGACAACAGTTATCGTTGGAACATTTATGATGCCAAAACTATAGGAAAAAAATCTAGAGATAAATTCAGTGTCAATTGGGAAAGTTGTATCTCTAAAGTCCTTCCAGTAGCCGACAGTTTGAATCGCACCTAACCTATGCAATATTGAACTTGGGGGAGTCCATGAACCATTCATTTTATCAATTTTGTGGTTTGTAATTCTGAAAATATTTGACTTCTCCGGACCTAGAATAATACAATTAGAAATAGATAGAATTGAATCGTATTTTTCAAGTTGATACACAGACCAACTTAAATGATTTTTTAGCCAGATATCATCATGGTTTACATATGCAACGTACTTTCCAGTCGCAACTTTCAAACCAAAATTATTAGGACCAAATTGACTTCCATAATTTTTATCAAGGTTATACCACTTAATTCTTTTGTCATTAAAACTTTTTACTATCTGTTCAGAATCGTCGGTACAACAATCGCCAATTACTAGTATTTCATAATTCATATATTTTTGATTCAAAACAGAAATTATTGTTTGCTTTAGAGCAGCACTCCAATTGAAAGTTGGAATTATGACACTAACTAATGGTTCTGACTTTATTTTGGGAGTGAATAAACTATTAAACATAAACTTTAAAGTAATCGCGGCCTGCGAAAAACTTATTTTTTGTTGCAGCACCGGACTTGGTTTTAATTCAATATGATTAATGTAATATCACCATCCAATTTCTGGTTTAAATCGATAAGGAATATAGTCGTTTACCACAGGCAGTCTTCTTTTATCTGGATTTTTATGGTTGTAAGCCTCTGAAGGGCTGTTTAGAAATATTAAATCGTCTTTTCCTAAATTCTTCTGCAAGTGCCAAATTCCAGCTGGGATTTTTATTTGATTTACTCCAGTATCTGAAAGATAAAATTCTTGAATAACCCCTTTTGTTAAACTTTCATTTCTGTCATCGAATAGGACTAGAAGCATTTCCCCAGAGATAACGAGATATCGATCTTCATGAAAATCGTGAACTCCCCAACCTTTCCACTTACCTGGGCGGCAGGTTCCTTTATACATGTACTTAAATCCCGAATTCCAATATTTGTCTTCTAAATCAATTAACTCTGTAATTTGTCCTCGGTCATCTCCTAATACGTGAGCATTTTTAATTTCAACTCCGGAAATTAGAACACGAGCAAGCATTTCGATAGGCAAATCAACTGGTTGCTGTCTATATTCCATTTTCTACCCCCCTAGAATCCCCAATAATAGTGCATTTAGACTGGAGACATTGAATCAATTACAAACATGAGAATTAGGTCAAAGCTCTACAAGAAAATGCACAGACTGCTCTGGAACTAAACTTTGCTTGAATAATCAAAAAAGGCAAATTGGAAAGTAGTAAGAATCTGCTTAATTCAGAGGGACAAAAATGAAAAATCTTTTAAAAAAAATAAAGAACGCGATACTTCGCCCAATAAACTTATTGAAGCTGTAAATGATTATTGTAGATTTAGTCGACTACAAGTATGTCAAAAAAACGGAACTGATTAAACTATTAATTCATTCAATGAAGAGTTGTCTTCTTTTTAACTGGACCTTAACTCTCAAATTCAAAAGCAAGTATATAAAAATTACTCCAGGCATCTTACAAAAATTTTTACATCAAAAAGCAAAAATAGTGATTATATTGAAACCTTTCAGCAGACTTAACTTGATAAATTTGCAGAAATTAAAAGATATCAGCCAAAAAATAGATAAACCAACTTTGATAATTTCAGATCTAATCTATCATCATTTAGGTTCTGATTTAGTTTATGTTCATCTACCAGAATATTCACCCGAACTGATTAGGAAATTCGATTACACAAAAGATATCGGTATTTATCTTTGTCTTAATAATTGGCAAGATTTTGAAAAAGTTGACTTAGTAAATTCTCGCGAAATAAAAATTGATTTTAAGAAAATTTCTCTCCCATTGAAAACTATCAAAAAATTTCATTCATATTTAGATTTTCCAGAAATACTAAAAAGTTTTAATTATGAATTAGATTACGAACTAGCCAAAAATTTATCCGGACAAACAGTAAGTGTAATTATACCTTCAACATTGCAATATATGATGGCAACAAAAGTTTATGATTCAACATCTAGCTTTTCAAGACTTATTGAACAAATATCAAAACATTTAAATTCCTTAATGATTGAATTCGAAATAATTGTTATTGTTGGACCTGAGGTAAATCAAGAAAATCTTTCTAAAGCGTTGGATAGGAAAACAAAATTTAGATATATAACTGATGAAAAACACTTCAATTTTTCACGTCGTGTAAATCTTGGATTACAAGCTGCCCAATATGATTTAATTTGGCTTCTAAATGATGATATTAAAATTATTGACGATTCTTCTACCCTTAAAGAGATAAGAATTGCAATCGAATTGGCAAATAGAAAATCAACTGGATTCGTCGGCACATTTTTACTTGATTCTAAAAAAGTCATAAATCACGCAGGAATAAAAATTTATGGAGAAATCGCTGATCATTATTTGAGAGGGACTCCATATCAAAAGAAACAAGCAATGAATCTTTTCAAGGTGCGCGAGGTCATTGGGGTCACTGGTGCAAACATGTTTTTTTCAAATAAACACAATAATAAAATAGGTCTTTGGGACGAAAGTTACCCAAATAATTTTAATGACGTCGAAATGTCATTGAGAGCAAGGAAACAAGGGCTTCAAAATTACGTTATAAGAACCAATAACTTTATTCACTTTGAGTCTAAAACCAGAAATAAAAAAATAGTAGAGACCGAAAAACTTATATCTATTCTTAAAGAATATGGGATAAATTCTGACGAAGACCCATACAATTTTACAATTCCCAATTGTTGCTTTTAGCATTCAATCGAAAATTAGCCTTAGTATCTATATTTCTGACATTTCCCTGAACAAAATCCGAACAGGATAGATAAATCTAGGTTGGGTTAAACCCATTCCAAACAAGTTTGGCCTAATAGCTACTTGTGGGTAAATCGGGTTACTCTGGCATAAAGTGGTCCTGTTGGGACGAACTTTTAATCTGTGGGTCGTCGGTTCGATCCCGACAGGGCCCACATTGTTTGAGCATTATTTAATAAATCTGGGGATTTAAACTTAACGTTGATCTAAAGCAAAGGTCTCAGGTTCAATTCCCGAAAGCGGCCCTGAAATTTTGTTGATATGTTTTTGCTCGATTAAGGACAAAAATTTTGAAAATCTTTTTAGTAACCGCTGGGAGCCAAGGTGATTTTGAACCTTTTTTCGCGTTTGCAAAAAAAGCTCATAATTTAGGGCATGAGGTTTATTTAGCAGTTACCCAAGAATTTTTACCAAGACTGGAAAACGCTGAATTTAAGGTTGTGAGCCTTCCGGGTTCGATAAAGTATTTTGTTGATAAAAATGGAGTTTCCATAATAAAGAATTCCATAGATTTTTTTCCTAAAGTTAGACCATTTGTTGTTAAATTATTAAACACTGTTGTTGACCAAATTTTAGAAATTAAACCTGATGTTGTTTTATATCACCCAACAGTTTTAACCGCCCCAATTGCAGCAAGATCTGTTGGTGCCATATCAGGACTTGTTGAAATTATTCCAATTTTGAGTCCCACAAAAGAATTTGCCTCAGCAGGCATTTGGACTTCTAACTTGGGATTTTTAAATAAACTAACTTATAAAGGTGTGGTGCTAGCTGAAAAATTATTCTTTCTAGAAACCTTTAAATGGGCCAGAGCGCTAAAAGTTAAAAATACTAAACATGATTTTTCACTTTCTTTGATAAGTCCCGCACTTTTAAGCAGACCAAAAGATTGGCCACAAAATACTCATTTAGTTGGACCTTGGTTTGAAAAAGAAAATGTTGGAATAAGTGATGAGATTTTAGAATTTGTTAATCGAAAACCTACTGTTTATGCGGGTTTTGGTTCAATGAAAAGAGGAAATCCAAAAAAAATAGCCACAGAAATAATTAAAGGCTGTAAAGCCTCTGGTATGCAGATAATTATCTCTTCGGGATGGGGCGGACTTGAAGTAGCAGAAGAGTTTAAAAATGACCCAGATGTATTAGAAGTTAAATCAGTTAATCATTTTAAATTGTTTCCTTTGGTAAAGGTGATTTTTCATCATGGTGGAATTGGCACAACTCACGCTGCTTTAAGAGCAGGAACTCCTTCAGTAATTGTTCCCTTTATTGTCGATCAACCATGGTGGGCACATAAATTGTACTCTCAAAAATTAGGACCCAAATCTTTACCTCACAGAAGATTAACTAGCAAAAATGTTTCCAAAAGAATTACAGAGGCTCTTACATATAAACAAAATGTAGTCGACATATCACAAAGGATGTTAGACAATAATGGTATTGATGAAACATTTAAGGTGATTAAGGTTTATCTTGATAAAAAAAATTAGTTTAAATCAAACAATAATAATTGCAGCAATCTAGCTTATTTACTTATAGTGTTTTTAATTACAGTCTAAATTGGGATAGGTTGGCTTTACTAGAAAGTATTTTTAATTTTTAAGTCATTGGATTTGCCCCAAAAGAGCCCACTGTTTTCAGATGGGGTTGACTTTAAAAATTAAAAAAACTGAAACGATGAGTAAAGTAGGGCTTACATTTCTATGTGAAATGTGGCAAAGTGATACCCATGTTGGCAAACATAAAAACGACTCCCTCCAGAACCTGGGTGCTTTTATTAATTTTCACAATTAGTGGACTAACTCATTTAATTAACCCAAGTCTTTTTGTAGCCCTAGTTCCCCCAGTTTTAGGACCGACTACTTTTTGGATTTATCTAAGCGGAATAGCTGAATTACTATGCGCACTTGGACTCTTTTTGAAACAAAAGTGGGCTCCAAAATTAACAGCACTTGTTTTACTTATTATTTGGGTAGGTAATTGGTGGTATGCAATCGATGTCACTCGAAGTAGTGAGGCTAACTTGACATTGATCCTTGGTGCATGGCTTCGGCTTCCATTACAAATTCCATTAATCAAATGGGCTTTGAAGTCACCAGTTAAATTAATATGAACTCAAAACGTAAAAAAATAACAATTTTTGCAATTATCCTTTCAGCGCTGTTAACCATAATCGGATTTTTTATATTCAAGCCACAAGGAGATTACGAAAAAGTATCTGGTGCCTCTTATTCGGTTCCTGGGTCTGAATATGTCACAGGAGAGGTGGTAGCAAAAAGTAACAATGAATGTATGGGCTTTGAACAAAATTTTGATGTTGAAGCAGATGAAACAAAAAGATGTGAAGTTTTAGAAGTCCTGATCACAAGTGGTGCTAAAAAAGATTCGAAAGTTCTTGTTGAATTTGATTTAAGTAACACCAGAACTTCTCTAAATCCAGGTACCAAAATACAAGTTTTATATCTACCCGACTACAACGTAACAGATGATGCATTTTTGTATATGGATTTAGATAGAAGTAATTTATTAATTTGGACTTCAATAATTTTCTCTATCGTAACAATTTTGATTGGCAGGTGGCGCGGAGCGGGCGCCATAGTCGGTTTATTTGCAACTTTTTTTGTCCTAATATATTTTCTTTTTCCAGCAATCCTTGAAGGTAAAGATCCCGTAATGGTGGCTGTGGTGGCTTCTTCAGGCTTAGTTCTAACGTTACTTTATGTTGCTCATGGTTTATCTATTAAAACTTCTGTTGCAATTTTGGGAACTTTATTTGGAATTTTCTTAACTGCGATAATTTCTTATTTATTTGTGACATGGGGTAATTTTTCAGGAGTTTCAAGTGATGAAGATTATTTCCTAGCCGGAGTGACAAATATACGACTTGATGGTTTACTTTTAGCTGGAATTATTTTTGCTGCCGTTGGAGTCTTAAACGATGTAACAGTTACACAAGCATCAGCAGTTTGGGAATTAAAGGAGTCGCAACCCAATTACACTGCTACACAGTTATTTATTTCAGGTATGAGAATTGGCCGAGATCATATTGCTTCAACTGTTTACACTTTGCTGTTTACCTATGCGGGAGCAGCACTACCAACTTTAATTTTGATTTCAATATCTGATCGACCCGGAACTTTTATTTTAAGTAGTGAAGGAATTGCCCAGGAAATTATCAGAACTTTGGTCGGATCTATTTGTTTAGTGTTAGCTGTGCCAATCACAACTGCATTAGCGGCTGTTTTAGCTGAAGGTAAAGTTAATAAAGATTAAGATAACTTAGTTTATTTTTCTCCAAGATTTCTTAAATTTTCTCCATCAACTCTATGTACAGTCCACTCACTCATTGGAATTCCTCGGAAATAGCCCTACCTGCACACCTTTGTAAATCTCCAAACAAATTCCGAACAGGATATACAAAGGCTTAGTGGGTTAAACTAATTCCAAACAGATTTAACCTAATGGTTACTCGTGGGTAAATTGGGTCACTATGGCATAGAGTGGACTTGTTGGGACAAACTTTTAATCTGCGAGTCGTTGGTTCTATCCCGACAGGACCTACTCACGAAGCTAGCTGATGCTAAAGTTTAGTAATAACATTATTGACTAAAAGCCTACAAGATTAGTCTATGTACACAATATAATGAATTAGAAATGCAGAACATCAAAAATACGCGTCTATTTGAAAAAAATACATATCTTTCTAGCTCCATTCTGTACATCACAATTTTGATCGCAGCAGTGATTATTGCTTCATTTTTTTGGAATCCTGTTTACGGAACAAGTGATGATTGGATTTTAGATTCGTGGTTTAATTCAAACTACACTGGAAGTTTTGAAAGCGGATCAATTTATACAACTGCCCTTTTTTCTTATTTAACAAGTGCTCTATATTCACTGCAATTCGGATTAGCCTGGTATGCAATTGTTTTATTAATTATGACGATTACATCACTAACACACTTATTGGTAATTATTAATCATGATTCATTAAACAAAAAAGATTATATTAAAAGTGTAATTAGAATAATATTTATTACAAGTATATTTTTATGGTGCTATTTTGGATTGACGTTTACCTCCACAGCTATTTTTTCTGGGATAGTAGGCATAATTTCTTTGCTCAAGTCTGTCGAGATTTCAGCTTTTAGAAAAGTAAATAGTTATCTGGGCATATTTTTAATACTTATGTCTTATATTATTCGACCAGAAAGTTTAGTAGGCGCGTTAGCTGTCTTCGCACCTTTAATCATAATTAAATTAGGTCAAATAAATAAAAAGAATTATTATTTTCAAAAAAAATTTATTTTTACTTCTCTGCTTGTTATTTTAGTATTTTTTATCAATAATTCAATTGAGAATGGGCAAAGTAGTGATACCAAGGAATATCGAAACTGGATAGAAAAAGTTCAAGTCTTAGCCGATAGTCCATTACAAGAGGGTGTCAGAGAAAAACTGGAGACTGCAGGGTGGAGTGTAAACGAATACCATATGTTTTACGACAAGCTTTATTTTGATAAATCAGTTTTTGATGAAAATTGGATTGAAAAGGGAGTTGGCATAAATGAGGGCTATTCGAGTAAAATTAAAGTTGGAATAAAGCAATTAAATCAATTAGTAGAAAATCACCTAAATAGTGTTTTGTTATTCTTCCCTTCATTCCTGAGCATAATTATTGGAGGTTTGCTTCTATATAGAAGAGTGTTTAATCTCGGGGTGCTGTTGAAGTTAGGTTTTATATTATTATGGTTTCTTGGGTTACAGATCTATGTTGCAATTTTTTTGCACAGTGTAAGTAGGGTTACAATCCCTTTGTACTTTGGTATTTGTTTAATCCTCACGATAAATTGGTGGAACCTGTCCTTAGATTTGAAGAAAGTAAGCGTCAAGACAAAATATATTATCTCAGGGTTAACAATAATCATCACTGTTATAACTTTATTTAATTTGAATATTCTACAAAAAAATAATAATCAAAATATACTAATCAGTCAGGATACAACAAGGTTAATAAAACAAGATTTATCAGATTATGTCATTGTTGTGCAAGGAAACCAAGAATTTGATCAATGGAGAAGTCCATACATAAGTATCAAAAACGATCCAATTCCAAATGTAATTATGTTCGGAAATTGGGACACATTCTCCCCCCAGTGGAATCAGAGATTGCAAAATATTGGATTAAACAGCAACAATTTGACGAGTGATTTACTAAATAAAAATAATATTCTTTGGGCCAGCCAAGATTTTCCCGAGGCTACAATTCACTACTTAAATTTTTTTAGTCAAAATGGATACGGTCAATACAAGTTTAATTTAAAATCTCAATTACCGAATAAGAGTAACTTAAGATACTTATCAAAAATTGATTGATAACTAAATTTATTTAGGCAGGACTTGGGTTCGAATTCGATTAATTAATTAACCACTCGTGTGAGCGTTGAATCCCAAAACAATTAAAGTTCCAAGCATCAAAGCTGGGAAAAGTAACAGAGCTAACAATTAGTGTCCTTTCTGATTGATATAGATTGCCATGTAATAACAGCATTAAAGTGATTTCTAAGAAATTGATGATAGTTGGCTAACAAATAGTTAAGACTTTGCTAAAATTTCGAAAGATTACTTACGTTTACCAAAATTTCTTAAATTTTCTCCATCAACTCTATGTACAACCCACTCACTCATAGGAATTGCTCCTTGGCTTTTATAAAAATCCCAAGCAGGAGTATTCCAATCAAGTACCCACCATTCAAATCTTCCATAATTATTTTCCACACAAATTTCTGCTAAGTGCTCCAGCAATGCCTTACCTAAACCTTGGCCTCTTTTATTTTCTCTAACGTATAGATCTTCTAAGTAGATTCCGTGTTTACCTAACCAGGTAGAAAAATTTAGGAAATAAATTGCAAAAGCAGAAAGTTTACCTGGATTTTCTTCATCATCAATAACAACAGCAAAAACTGCTGGTTTTTGATGGGGGGTGTGTATTCCTGAAAATAAAGCTATTTCTAAATCTTCAACAGTTGCTTTGACTTCGTTAGGGGCTTTTTCGAAAATGGCCAATTCTTGAATTAGTTCAAGAATTTGGCCACAATCTTTAAGCTTTGCTGGCCTAATGTTAGAAAGTTTTGGCATCAATCACAAAACGATACTTAACATCACTTGCCACAACTCTTTTATAAGCTTTATTAATATCTTCAGCTTTTATAACTTCAACATCACTGACAATATTTTTTTCTCCCGCAAAGTCCAACATTTCTTGGGTTTGCTTCATGCCACCAATCATGGAACCAGCAATTCTTCTTCTTTGATTCAACATTTGGAAAGCATCGATTGGATAAGGCTGGCCACTTAAACCAACCATTACTAGGGAGCCATTTAGTTTCAACATTTCTAGATAGTTATTTAAATCTAGCGGGGCTGAAACTGAGTTAATTAATAAATCAAATTCCATTTTATGGCTTTCAAAGAATTTTTCATCTTTAGTTAAAATAAAATGATCAGCACCCATAGCTTTGGCATCTGCTTCTTTATTGGCTGAGTGAGATAAAACTGTTACTTCAGCACCAAGAGCGTGTGCAAATTTAACACCCATGTGTCCAAGTCCACCTAAACCAATGATGCCAACTTTTTTACCAGGACCTGCTCCCCAATGTTTTAATGGAGAATACAAAGTGATTCCTGCACAAAGAAGTGGTGCGATTCCTGACATTTCTAAGTTATCTGGAAGTTTCAAAACATAATCTTCGTGAATAACGATGGCATTGGCATAACCACCTTGTGCAACAGTTTTGCCATCTCTTTCATAACCGTTATAAGTTCCAGTCATTCCTTCTAAACAGTATTGGTTTTCACCAGCTAAACAGTTTTCACATTTACGACAAGAGTCAATAAATACTCCGACACCTGCTCTCATGCCTGGCTTAAATTTTTTAACTTCACTTCCAACTTCTTTAACAATTCCTGCAATTTCATGTCCTGGGACCATGGGAAATATTGCTTCGCCCCATTCTTCTCTAACTTGGTGAATGTCTGAATGACATATTCCTGAATAAACAATTTCCACTAAAACATCGTGTGGGCCAACTTCTCTTCTGGTGAAATTCCAGGGGGCTAGATCTGCTTTGGCTTTTTGTGCGGCATATCCACGAACTTCGATCACTTATATCTCCTAATTTAATAATTAAAATAAGAATATTTGATTGCTTGAAAGGTGACTAGAGCAGGTAAAGCCCTGGCTCAAGGTTTAGGCTTATCTGCATGACAACTGGTGATTTCAGCACAACTCAACTATTAAGTCAAGAAAAAGAATTAGCTCTTAATTCATTTAGTAATGAGGATGCAATTTTGTTAGGCCAAGAGATTTTAAAATTAGCTCTTGCTCAAAAAGCACCAGTAATTGTGGAAGTTAGAAATCTAGAAAATACTTTATTTAAAGCAAGTTTGACTGGTAGTAATTCTGAGAATGAATGGTGGATAAATAGAAAATGTAGAGTGGTTGAAAAATTTCAACATTCTAGTATGTATGTCAGAGTTATGTTTGAAGAAAAAAATGAAACATTCGAAGAGCATTCAGGATTACCTGATGAAGAATATGCTGCACACGGTGGAGGGTTTCCCATATTTTTGAATAATGGTGCCCTGGTTGGGATTGCAGCTGTAAGTGGATTGCCACAAGTTGAAGATCACAACATGTTGGTTAAAGGAATCCAAGAATTCTTAAAAAAATAACTAAAAGTTATTAAATTAGGTCTTTGTTAGGCGTTGCCCCTAAACCACATGAGTCACTCGTGTTACTTTGGAATATAGAGAAAAATACAAGGAGTTTTACTGTGTCTAGAAGAGTGCTGGTTTCAATCCTCGCAATTTTTATGAGTTTAAGTTCCTTTAATCCAGCTCAAGCTGAAGATGCACCTGCTCCAATTGTGGAAAGTGTAATAAATATAAACAGTGAACCAGGTTTAACAGTTAACCCAGTAAATACTGAAATTCCAGTTGGATCCAAATTTAGCATTTCAGGAATTATTGATCCAGTTAAGAAAAATGTTTTAATTAAACGTCAAGTTAAAAAAGGCGAAAAATGGTCCACTATTGGCTCAACTAAAACTAAAACAGATGGAACTTGGTCAATGTCAATTACTGCACCTGTTAAAGCCAGTAAAGTTAATTATCGAATTGTTGTTGGTGAAAAATCAATTGCTAAAAGTGAATCTTTTGAATTAAATTTTAAAAAACCATCTCTTAATGTGGTCACAGAAAATGTAGCAGTAAACCCTGCAAGCCCAATTGGTTTTGTGGGTACAATAAGTCCTGCTAAAGCAAAAATTGGTGTGCAATTACAAGTTTATGATAAAAAGAAAAAAACTTGGGTTAAAAAAGCTTCCAGCAAAACTGCTGGGGACGGATCCT
>CALBND010000111.1 GCA_937896305.1 uncultured Actinomycetes bacterium | reverse complement strand
TCCCCAGTTGGTGTGGCAACTGCTGCAAACAAGAAAACGATTAAGACAACAAGTCTCCATTTAGAAATAATTGTTTTTGCTTCTAAAAGTTCAAACATATTTAACATCACAATAAATAATGGAGTTAGAAAACTAATACCAAAAACTAAAACCATACGTAAAAAGAAATTTAGGTATCTGTCAACTGGTACATAGTTTCCAACACCCATTGGAGTAAAGCCAAATAATAATTTCAAACCAACTGGTAAGAATATGTATGCAAGGACAGCACCGCTTGCAAATAAAGGAGTAGCTATTCCTGCAAAAACGTAAGCTCTAATTTTTTCTTTGGTATATAACCCAGGAGTTATAAATCTCCAAATTTGGTAAATCCAAAAAGGTGAAGTAAATAATAAAGATGTAACTGCAGAAACTTTAATTTGTAAAACAAACGCATCTGTTACCCCACCCAGAACTAATCTGACATCTCGTCCATTACTTTGGGCTGCTTCAACAATTTTATTTACCGGGCCACTAAGTAAATCAAAAATTGGTGGATAAAAACTCCAAGCAATTACTGTTCCAATGACAACAGCAAGTATTGCTCGGAATAAGCGTTTTCGTAATTCTCGTAAATGTGCTTGCAGCGACATCTCTTGGAATCGTTGCACTTTTGTTGCAGGCAAAACCGATTACACCTCCACCTAAATTAATTAGGCGGATTACGCCTCGTTGTTTTTTGAATCTTCCGAATCTGTTTTAGTGGTGTCATTTTTGGTTTCAGCTTTTAAGATTCGAACTGAACGACCAAGACTTCTTGCCATGTCTGGCATGCGCTTTGCACCGAATAATAAAAGAACAATGAACAAAATGATCATCAATTCTGGGCCTTGAATGTTCTTAAACATCTATTCTCCTTTGAGGAAACTGACTTGTTGTTAAAAATACTCCTGGGTTAAAACCCTGGTGGCTTTGAGGCTACCTAAACTCGACCAAATCAGGCAATCTGGCTTGGCTTTCCCCTTCGGGGGTTCTATAAATCTACCAAGTTTGGCTATTTATTTGAGAAGTTTTTCTAACTTCTTCTTCATAGCCCCAGCATCGACATAGCCTTCGTGTCGAGCTGATTTCACAAACTTGATTCCACCTGTCAGGTCAGGGTTTTCGTTTTGTATCAGTTTGTTAAAACCTTCAACTTTAGTGGGTTTGTTCAATTCATCATCTAGATAACCAGCCAACACTTTTGCTGCTTTGCCAAATAGGTCGTATGCTCCTGAGTTAGTTTCAATAAATCCCATTGCGTATAAATTTTTATATTTTTTTGAAAATATTGTTAAATACATATCATCTGGATGTTGGGGATTACCAAAATAATTTTGTGCATAAGGAATTGAATGTTTATATCCTGTAGCCAAAATAATTAAATCAATTTTCTCTCTAGAGCCATCTTTAAAAATTACTTCATCGCCTGATAATTCTTTGATATCGGGTTTAGCAATCACATCACCATGTTGCAATCTTTGGAGGATTTCTGTGTTGAGGGTGGGATGAGTTTCAAATAATTTATGATCAGGTTTAGGTAAACCCAACCTTTGTACATTTCCATTTAATACTCTCAATAGAATTCCAAATATTTTTTGCTGAATAAACATGGGAAGCTTTGGTCCAGTTTCTGCAAAAACATCACTTGGTATTCCAAAAACGTGTTTTGGGATAAACCAATATCCACGTCTCACACTTAAAAATGTTTGCTCAGCTACTCGTCCAATATCACAAGCTATGTCACAACCTGAATTTCCTCCACCAACAATTAATACTCGTTTATTTTTTAATTCATTTGCATTTCGATATTCAACACTATGAATTACTTGGCCATTAAAGTTACCTGGAATACTTGGTTTAACAGGATCCCACTGCATTCCTGAAGCACAAATGACTTTTTCGTAATTTACTGTTTTACCATCTGTAAATTCAACTGCCCAAGTACTATCGCTATTTTGATTCAAAGATTTAACAGCAGTATCAAATTTAATGTTTTGATATAGATTAAAATGTTGAGCATAATCTTTCAAATAATTTAATATCTGCTTTCTTGAGGGATAATCTGGATAATCACTTGGCATTGGATAGTCAGGGAAAGCAGAAAGTGTTTTACTCGAAATGAAATGAGCTGATTCATAGAGGGGAGAACCTGGATTATCTATATCCCAGAGGCCACCTACATCAACATGTTTTTCTACTTGATCAAAATCAATTCCTTTTGCCTTTAATTCTTTGGCAGTTACTAAGCCAGCTGGTCCTGCTCCAATAATTAAAATCTTTTGTTGAGACATGAAACAAAGCCTAATGGTGGTTTAAAAAAAGTTCAACAAATTAGGCAAAAGTTGAATTTACTGCGTTATCCTTACTGATATGTCCATAAATCTCGAACGTGGTACCACTGATCTTCCAGCACTAAAGGCGATAAAGCAAAATCTTTTAGGTTTACCAAAAGCAGCAACTTGGGGTGCTTTTTTCTCCGGATTTTTAATTGTTTTAATTACCTCTACAGGTCCAATAGCAATTTTGTTCCAAGCTGCTGAAGCTGGAAATTTAACAGATCAACAAACTGCTTCTTGGCTTTTAACAGTTTTTATGGGTTCAGGTTTATTTGGTTTAATTTTAACTATTAGACATGGAATGCCAGTTATTGGTTCTTGGGCAGCAGCAACAACTGCTTTACTGGTTACAGGTTTAACCCAACACCAATATTCAGAAGTCTTAGGTGCCTATGTTATTGCTTCTATTGCACTAATAATTGTTGGTGTAACCGGATTATTTGAAAAACTTATGTATTTAGTTCCAAGACCTGTTGTGATGGCAATGCTTGGAGGCGTGCTGTTTAAATTTGGGGTTGATGTTTTCTCATCGCTAAAATCTGATGCAATTCTTGGTTTAGGAATGGTTTTAACTTTTTATATAGGTAAAAGATTTAAATGGCGCGCACCAGTAGTGCCGGCGTTAGTTGTTGGTCTAATAATTGCATTTTTAGAATCTGAATTAGTTAAACCAAATGTTTCTATAACGCTAACCAAACCACTTTTCATTATGCCTGAAATAACTTTAGGATCAGCTCTTACTTTGGCATTGCCTATCTTTTTATTAGTTATGACAACACAAAATGCAACAGGTACCGCTGTGCTCTATAACTCAGGCTATGAACCACCTATTAACAACGTTGTTACAGTTGGTGGAATTTTGTCACTTCTTTCGGCTCCTTTTGGAAATAGTGGGGTAAACATTTCAGCAATGACCGCAGTAATTGCCACCAGCAAAGACGCTGATCCAAATCCTAAAACTCGCTATTTTGCTGGAGTTTCCTGCGGAATCTTTTATGTGATTCTGGGACTTTTCGGCGCCACCGTCACAGGTTTCTTTGGCACCTTGCCACCAGTTTTGTTAACAGTTTTGGCAGGACTTGCACTGCTTCCAGTAATCAGCTCTTGCACAAATGAAGCCTTAGAAAATCCTGATTATCGAGAAGCAGGATTAGCTACGTTGTTAATCACAGTTTAAGGAATCAGTGCATTTAACTTAGGAGCTCCATTTTGGGGATTAATTGGTGGAGTTATAGTTCACGAAATATTAACAAGAAAAAGAAAAAAATAAAATAATTTAATATATCTTCCACACAGTTATTGCTATCGCAATATAGTGACACAGATAACCTGCGATAGTAAATGCGTGGAAAAGTTCGTGAAAGCCAAAATATTTAATACTTAATTTGGGTCTCTTTAAACCATAAATAAGAGCCCCTACAGAATAAAAAATACCTCCCCCAGCAATCAAACCAACTATCACTGAACCTGCATTTTGTGAAAAACTTGGAAGAAAAAAAATAGCTGCCCAACCTAATGCCACATAAATAGGAACATAAATCCATCGAGGAGCTTTTATCCAAAAAACTCTAAAAAGCAAACCAACAATGGCCCCTGTCCAAACAAATCCCAGTAATAATTTAGCCTGTTGATTAGTTAACCAATAAATACTTAAAGGCGTGTAGGTTCCAGCAATAATTAAAAAGATGTTGGCATGATCAATTCTTCTAAAAATTGCTTTCCATTTAGCAGACCATTTAACTCGATGATATGTAGCTGAGATTGTGAAAAGGGCTGCTGAGGTAAGTGTAAAAATTGAGATTGAAATTCTCATACTTAGAGTAGGTGTTAAAACCACAAGTACAAAACCTGCTAATAGGGCAAAAGGTGCAGTTCCTAAATGAAGCCAACCTCTTAATAGTGGAGGGGAAGTATTTGTGGACATATTTTAATTATCTCTCATTTATTGCTAATGCGCTATAGAGATTAAGCGAATAATGGAGCAAGATAACTATTTAAGAATATTCTTTGCGGATCTAGTTTTCTTCTTATATCAATGAATTTATTTGCTTTTTCATAGCGTTCATGTAATTGTTTTTGAGTCAAAAGGTGCATTTTGCTCCAATTAACTCTTGGTTGATATTTGTCCATAATTGAATCAAACTCTTCAAAAAATGGTGCGTAGTTTTCATTTGGATTAGCATAAATATTTATGGCTAAATTATCTCTTTTATAATTTGGAGACAAGAAAGCTTCATCTGAACCAGTAGCACTTAATTTGAGTGGATATTTGCTTATCGGGAGATTTCTAAACATAAATTCTCTTAATTCTTCAAAGCATTGTGTTGCAAATTCTATGGGGATAAAATATTGCATTTCAGGTAAAGATAATTCGGATTTTTGGGGATAAATTTCATGAGATTTATTGATTCGTCTTTGATATTGATCAGATATTCTTTCAGTTTCACGCGCTTCATTAAAAGTTTCAACAAGACAAGAATCTGTTATCTTATCAGTACTATTTGTGTCTAATTTAAATATTTGTGCAGATTCATCTGAGGCGAACCAGTAAATATTTATGTGCCTATTTTTAGCAATTCTTTCATCTAAATTCCTAATTACGTCTTGATAAGGTTCATGATCAATGTGTTCTTTTAAATTAAATTTAGGTCTGACTTCTAATTCCAAACCAATCATTACCCCTAATGTGCCAAGAGAAACTTGAGCGGCGTGCAATAAATTTGGTTGGGACTCATTTATTTCAATAATTTCACCATAACCAGTTATCATTCGACATGCTAAAAGATGTGATGAGTAGTTACCCAAATTTAATCCTGATCCATTAACGCCGGTGGCAATTTGTCCCCCAATGGTGGCATTTATATTTTCTGCTTGATTAAATAAGGCTAAATCTTTTAGCCAAAGATTTTCACCCAAGTCTTTGATTTTGGTCCCGGCTCCCACAAAAACTCTTTTTTTATAAGGATCAATTGCTTTAAATCCACTAATTTTTTTTAAATCAATTAATCCATCTTTAGCAAATGTCACGGGGGTAATTGAACTTCCACTTCCAACAACACCTATTTGTTGCTTCTTTATAATTGCTTGGTAGACCAAATCTTGGATTTGATTTTCATTTTTGGGTTGATAAATATTTTCGACACTAAACTTGACGTTGCCTGAGTTATTGGTCCAAGTTTGTGCCATATGAAAAATCTAGCACTAAAAGCCTTAATATAAATAGAAAATTATCTAAGAAGTAATGCCGGTTTCACTAAGTTTCCTTGGGCCAGGGCAGAATCTTCAGCTAATTGCATTATTGCCACTACGTCTCTGGATTGTTGAGGGTTTATAGACATTGGGGTTTTATTTTTTAGAAATTCGCCAATGGATTTATGGAAGGCAAATGGTTCAACTTTTTTAAGTGATATTACTTCACTTGTGCCATCTTCTTTAAATAAAGTAATTATTGCTGGAACATCTGCCACATTTGGTGCAGCACTCAAATCCCAGTCCCCCACAATTGCACCCTTTGTTCCAAGCGCATAAAACTTAGGTTTTCTAGCAGCTGCTAAATCTGAATTAACAAAGAGAGCTTGCTTGCCTCCGGTGAAAGTAATTGTTACTTGAGCATGATCAGCGTTTGTTACATGATCCCAAACTCTGTTGTGATTGATTCCTGAAACATGTTGAACTGCCTCTGGAATAAGGGCTAGGACTTGATCTATAAAGTGGCTACCCCAATCAAAAATTGCACCACCAGAAACTTCAGCGTCTGAATGCCAATAACTGCAAGGTTTTGAATACCCGCCCACAAAACATTCGTAATTAAATAATTCACCTATTGCACCAGAATTTATTAGATCTTGCATCGTGACAAAATCAGCATCAAATCTTCGGTTCTGATAAACCACCAATAATAAATTCTTTTCTTTTGCAAGTGCTAATAGTTCGTCACATTGGACAGTGTTTAGGGCCATTGGTTTTTCTAAAACTACGTGAATTCCTTTTTCTAAAGCGGCTTTAGCCCATTGGTAATGACTATTTGGAGGAGTGGAAACTATTACTAAATCTATTTCACCTGAAGTAAGCATCTCATTGGCATCTGTAAATGATTTAGCATCTGGTGATATTTCAAGGGCAGCTTTAATTCTTTCAGGATTTGTGTCACAAACTGCAGCTAGTCTCAAATTTTCGACTGCTTTGATTGCTTGATTATGTTCATGTCCGATTGCGCCATAGGCCAGCAATCCAACACGGATATTTGAATTATCCATTATCTATCCACACCCTAAATTTGTTTACTTGCTCACCATAGTTCAAACATGCAAATAATGCATCTTTGACTATTCAATTCTAATTATATTGGTGAATAATTTTTATTGTTGGTCAATATTTGCGATATCTGGTTGAGGCAGTGGTTCACCAATGATGGTTGCAACATGTAGTCTCAAACTCTCAGCCAAGGGTGTTAGTCCATAAATATCTAATGTTCCTTGTGCATCTTGGCGGAGTAGATATCGACCGATTGCAGCTTGAGAGGTATTCAAGTTTGCAGAATTACAAAATCCCATATTATAAAAACCAATTCCTTCAAATGGTAAAGCTATTTCATCGCTACCTTCAGCGGCGACTGCAGCTTTTTCAGGATTTATTAATGCTGATGTAATACCAGAGTCATCGGTCCAATCAGTTTTACTTGCACCAGAACTAAAACTTGGTGGATCAGCAATAATGGATCCATCTGCAACTTGCACCCCTGCAATAAGGGCATTGTTATCGATAGCCACATGGTTTGCGACTACTGCTACTGCACCTTCTGTTTCGCTAACTAGTAAAGCTATTTCTTGATCTGTTATTAAAGTCTGCGCAGAATCAGCATAATTAAAATTTGTTTGACCACTTAGTCTTTTCATCCAGTCAATAAATCCAGTTTCGGCAGCATTAGCAGTATCTGTTTTAAATATCTGAATGGCTAAATCTGGTAGCGCTAAGTCAGGATTTGCAGCACCAATTGCAGGGTCATTCCAGTTTGTGATTTGTCCGCTCAAAATTTTTAAGGTAGTTTCGCCATCAACGATTACACCGTCGTAGCCTTGAGTGTTATAGATCAATACCCCAGCTTCAGAAATAACAGGAACTTTAACGGTAGCTGTTGCACACATTTCAATATTGGAAATTGATTCATCAGAAATAATTATGTCTGCATTAGTTATGTCGGTCGAGACATTAATAATGCTTTCAGGACAATAAGCTTTATAACCTTCAATCGTGTCAGAAAAGGCAATTAATACAGAATCTGTGACGGCTATGTCTACTGGGTTTTCACCGCAATAAACATCTTGTTCTTGTAATGATGCCAAAACTTCAGGTGGCATCGGCGGAGTGCAAGCTGCTAGTAGGAAAATTGTTAAAACAGCGCTAATTGATTTAATAAGTGTTTTCATCATTTCCCTTCCTATCATAATAGAAAAATCTGCAAGGGTGCTTCTTTTTGAGAAGTCCCTTGCAGATTTCGTTTCTTAATTCTTAATTAAGAAATTTGTTCAGCTGTAGCTCTTGCTTGGGTAAGCATTTTGCCTGTAATTGGTAAGTAGCCCAATTTAGCTGCTTGTTTTGGACCACAAGTATTTAGTAAATACTTTGTGTAATCTTCAACAGCTGCTGCTTGATCGGCTGACATGCGGTTTCCTGACTTATTGATGTAATTACTCTTGTCTGGAACCAACATGTATGCAACCAACACAATGTTGTATGCACCCTTGATTGACTTATCCCATTGCAATCCAACAATTCCTGAAGGTTGAACGTTGTTGTTTTTTGCAATGAATTTAGATGCAGCTGTGGTTGTTGGAAGCACAAATTCACCAGCTGGATTCTTAACAGCAGCAAAAGTTTTAATTTTTTGTGCTTGCCAGTCAGCTAGATCTGCGTAACCAATTGAGTTAGCAGTATTTTTAACCGCAGTTACTAGTTGTCCACCACTTGTGAAACCAATTCCACCAGCTGGTGCACCAGTTCCATTTGCAGTTGTGATTGTGCTGTTTTGATTCCATCCTGAAGCCTTGTTAGCTGTCAAATAACCTGAGAAGTTACCTGAAGTTCCAGAAGATGAAGAA
The DNA here is from genome assembly GCA_937896305.1 of uncultured Actinomycetes bacterium. GTDB lineage: Bacteria > Actinomycetota > Actinomycetes > S36-B12 > UBA5976 > ATZT02. The sequence continues at coordinate 1,243 of CALBND010000111.1, read as the reverse complement.
CGGTAAGCTACAACAATGTTTTTATTTGGAAGAGTTTTTCCTGGGTTCAATGCTTTGATTTTTGCATCGTTCCATTTTTTAACTTTTCCTTGCCAGATTAGACCCAAAGTTGTTGAATCTAAACGAAGACCGGTTAGACCTTTAACGTTGTATCCAATTGCAATTGGTGCAGCAACTACTGGGATGTGACCAAATGCTGGACGTTGTGGATCTGATGGTTTAACAGGATCATCACTGCCACCGAAATCAACTTGACCAAAAGCAAAAGTTGAACGACCGGTACCTGAAGATGAAGCTGTGTAATTTACGGTGTTTGCTGTGTAAGCAGCTGAACAAGTTTTTTGGAAAGTTCCCATAGCTGAAGAACCGCCACCTTGAACAGTTGCTGCAAATGCTGCACCAGATACTGAAGCAACAAGTGCTACAGAAGTACCTAGAACGGCAATGCTTCGAGAGATTTTAGACATTTATTTTCTTCCCCTCATTGCTAAGAATTTCTTAGCACGATATAAAGGTATGTCTTGCGAGTGAACTAGAGGTTACGAAAGAGGCAACGACTACTTAAACGAATGCTTAACATTGGGTGAACGAGATTCACACCCGTCCCAAATGAATATTAAGAGATTCTGGCTCTTCTGGCTGAAAAAGTGCGAATAATTCCAAACAAGAGTGAGACAACCACTAAGAGCACTAAGGCAGCTCCCCATGCTCTTCTCACCGCAAAGTCATAACCGGTTGCAAGTAATTGAAAGATATAAACCGGCATTGTTGCTATTGGATCTTTTAAAGGATTTATATTTGTAGCACTGGCATAACCGGTGGTGAAAATCAAAGGTGCAGTTTCACCAACAACACGTGCGATACCTAAAACTATTGCTGTGATCAAACCAGTTTTTGCTGTTGGTAAAACAATTCTCATGATCATTCGTGCCCGACTTGAACCCAATGCAATAGCTGCATTTCTAACTTCTCGGGGAACTAATTTCAAAACTTCTTCAGCAGTTCTTGCAACTGTTGGCAACATCAAGATTGCATAAGCAAGTCCTCCTGCCAGTGCCGAAGTTTTTAATACTCCAGAAATAACTAATGAGGCATAGATAAATAAACCTGCCACAATCGATGGCACACCACTCATGGCTTGAATTAAGAATCTAACTAAGGATCTTAAACGACCATTTAATTCATTAATATAAATTGCACTTGCAATTCCAAATGGTACAGAGATTAAAGTTGCAATTGCTAC
>CALBND010000110.1 GCA_937896305.1 uncultured Actinomycetes bacterium | reverse complement strand
GCGGCAAGACCGTAACCGATCGAACCAAGTGAACCAGAGATTTCCGCGAGGATGCTCATGTTTCCCTTTTCCTTTTCTTTCTTATGCCAACAACTATTTGTTGTTGGAATTCTTTTCTTTAGTGCTCCGCGTGCAACGCGCTGGAGATAAATACAGCGGTTAGCAACGTGAAGATAAAGGCTTGCAGTGCCTGGATAAACATTTCAAATCCTGTTAGCACGATAGTGACAAGAAAGGAAACCACAGATCCTGCATATCCGATAACTGAGACAAAACCCACAAAGTTAGTTAAATTCAATAAATACCATGCTGAAACTGTGAACACGGTTATGAGTAAGTGGCCCGCAAACATGTTGGCAAATAAACGAATTGCCAGTGTGACAGGGCGGATAATAATCGTTGAGAGCAATTCAATTGGGGTAAGTAAGGGATAAATTCCAATTGGCATTCCTGGTGGAAAAGCAATATTTTTAAAATATCCAACTACACCTTGATTCTTCATACCCAAGAACATGTAAACAACCCAAACTATAAGTGCCAAAACAACTGGAAAAGCAAATCTAGAAGTTACTGGAAACTGTACACCAGGAATTATTGCCATGACATTCATTGACCAAACAAAGAAAAATAGTGAAGTTAGTAATGGTACGAATCGATCACCATCTTTACCCATAATTTCACGAGCAATATTATCTCGTACAAATAAATATCCTATTTCAACAACATTTTGTAATCCTGATGGAACTAATTTCGGACGCGCAAATGCCATAATAAAAACAAGGCTGACAATTATAGAAGCGAGCATTCCCAAAATAACTGGCTTTGTAACTTCCATCGTGGTAAGACCAAATAAATCAAAACTTGCTAGCGGAGCCCATTCAAATATTCCAGCACCTGGAGCTGGGAATGGACAATCAATATCACCAAAGTGACAGTTAACTTCATTGAAAGAAATTAAATTAGCCATTGGCAACCATTGCCATAACTGAATTCATTTCTTTTATCCTTTGCTTGAATTATTTGCTACTGGCAAATAATTGTTTGTAGGTCATATATATAGCCAAAGTAATTCCTAAAATTACTCCGACAGCTGCAAACATTTGAACTTTATTAAACCAAGAACCAATAAACCAACCAAGTCCTCCGTAAATAATTATTCCGGAGACTAGACGTCCAAAGATTGCCCATGGATCATCTGAAGTTGTTCTTTTAGTTTTAAAGTCCTTTTGCTCGCTCACCGCTTAAAAGGCTAGTCGGCTTTTAAATTTTTCGAGGAATCGGGGGTTATGGGTTCAATCACAGTTGTCCTATGGTTTGCCATCACCCAAACCGAGCCCAGCGTCCAAGCAAGCGTTGAAGCAAGAATTGCTATTCCAAAGAATTGACCATTTAGCCATTCAGCGTCTCTTAGTAACTTTATTAACACTAGTAACACAATTAGTTGTGTGAGATAAACAATCATGGCCACCCCTAAACCGATTTCTGGCTTAGTGGCTAGCACTCGACCAATCACATATTGTCCAAAAATAAAAAATACCAAAGTTAAGCCAGTTCCACCCAACGCCGACCATCCTGCTTGTGCATCTGTGAAAAATGCTGACGCTATTGAAAATAGAGCTCCCACAATAAAAGTTGGGATAAAACCTGAAAGAATAATTTTGTTTTCTATTTTCATTTAATATGCCACCTTTATTTTAGGGTCACGTCTACGACCAAAATAAACTAATGAAGCAAGCCCCACAATTAAAAATGATAACGAATACATAAATGGAATAAATGCTGTGCTAACAGTGGCAAAGGCTAAGAGACCAGTTCCAGCGTGCATTAAAAGCACTGCTCTTTTATGTGAGTGACCACGCTCTAACAATCGATGATGTAAGTGCTCTTTATCGGGAGTAAAGATATTAGCTCCCCTTCTTGTTCTTCTTAAAACAGCAAGAGCTAAATCAAAAAGTGGTACTGCAATTACTGCTAACGGTAATAAAATAAGTAAAAAGCTTGGCAGAACAGAATTAATTTCTAATGCTCCAGGATCCGTCTGCCCAGTTAAAGTAATAGCGCAAGCTGCCAGCATTAATCCAATTAACATCGAACCGGTGTCGCCCATAAACACTCTTGCTGGAAACATGTTGTGAGGCAAAAAACCTAAAGTCATTCCCACCAATAATGCTGAAATAAGAGTTGGCAAAGTTGCTCTACTAAACCCAAACTCAACACTCAATAAATAGCTATATGCAAAAAATGCTGCAGCCCCAAGTCCAACTACCCCTGCTGCTAAACCATCTAGGCCATCAACAAAGTTAACTGCGTTGACTGTAATTAAAACAATTAAAACAGTTAATAAAACACCAGTCGTGGGATCCAAACTTAAAGTTCCACTTGAAAAAGGCAGTGGTAACCAAATCAATGAAATTCCTTGGGATGCCATAACACCAGCTGCAACTGTTTGTCCCGCTAATTTAGTTGGACCATCAATTGACCATTTGTCATCAATAACACCTAACAAAACTAAAATTGCTGCTCCAGATAAAAGAGCTCTTACCTGGCCTAAATCGTCAAAGACG
>CALBND010000109.1 GCA_937896305.1 uncultured Actinomycetes bacterium | reverse complement strand
AGGTCCTAATTTTTAACATGACAACTACCAGAAGACATACCGCCCATTTACCTGAACACCCAGATTTTCTGTGGAAAAACCCTGCCCTAAAAAAATCTTATGACGTGATAATTATTGGCGCTGGTGGACATGGTTTGGCAACTGCTTTCTACTTAGCTAAAAACTTTGGAATCACCAATGTTGCTGTCTTAGAAAAAGGTTGGCTTGCTGGCGGAAACATGGGTCGAAACACCACCATTATTAGATCAAACTATTTATGGGATGAAAGCGCTGGTATCTATAACCACTCACTAAACCTTTGGGAGAATTTAGAAGAAGAAGTTGGTTATGAAATGTTTTTTGACCAACGAGGTGTGATGACTCTTGCACACAGCGTTAGTGATGTGCGAACCAAAAAAAGAAATTTATATGCAAACGCCATCAACAAAATTGATTCCCAATGGCTAACCCCAGAAGAAGTTAAAGAAATTGCACCTATTGTAAACATTTCACCAGATGTAAGATATCCAGTTTTAGGTGCAACTTATCAAGCCCGAGGTGGAATCGCTAAACACGATTGGGTGGCATGGGGTTATGCCAAAGCTGCTAGTGATTTAGGTGTTGATCTTATTCAAGGTTGCGAAGTTACTGGCATGAAAGTTAAAGACGGAAAAATCTTAGGGGTTGAAACAAGTCAAGGATTTGTTGCAGCCAACAAAGTTGCAATGGCTGCTGCTGGCCACACTTCTGTGTTAACTCTAATGGCAGGATTTAGAGTTCCACTTCAAAGTAGACCTTTGCAAGCACTGGTTTCAGAATTATTAGAACAAGTTTTAGATACTGTGATTATGAGTGGAGCAGTACACGTTTATGTCAGCCAAGCTCATAAAGGTGAACTTGTTATGGGCGCTGGAACAGATGCCTACAATTCATACGCCCAACGTGGTGGATTTCATGTTATTGAACATCAACTAGCTTCAGCGCTGGAGCTTTTTCCAATATTTTCTAGAGCACACTTACTTCGCACATGGGGTGGAATAGTAGACATCGCACCTGATGCCTCCCCTATTTTGGGTTTAACTCCTGTTGAAAACTTATTCATAAATTCAGGTTGGGGTACTGGTGGATTTAAAGCAACACCTGGATCTGGTTGGGTTTTTGCTGACACAATTGCAAATAACAAACCCCACGAATTAGCAAAACCATATGCTTTGGACAGATTTATTTCTGGACATTTAATTGACGAACACGGCGCCGCCGGTGTGGCGCACTAGGAGAAATTAAATGTTACTAATTAATTGTCCATGGTGTGGACCAAGAGATGAAACAGAGTTTCATTATGGCAGCGAAGCTCACATTGCGTATCCAGAAAAACCTGAAGAATTAAATGATGAACAATGGGCTGAATATATTTTTATTAGAAATAATCCAAAAGGTTGGTATGCCGAACGCTGGGTACACACTGCAAGTTGTCGACGTTGGTTCAATGTTTGGCGAAACACAATAAATCATGAATTTGGACCTTCTTACAAACCATTTACAAAACAACCAAGTAGGCCAAAATGAGTACCGTGCAATTTAGCTTTGATGGTGTGACTTATCACGGAAATAAAGGTGAACCACTTTCTGCTGCTCTCTTAAGAAATGACATAAAAGTTGTAACTGAAAGTTCCTATCTTTTTAGACCAAGAGGTGTATTTGGTTTAGGTTACGAAGAACCAAATGCTTTAGTACAAATAGTTTCTGGAAGTGGTGAACCGATGGTTCCTGCAACCAAAATTGAATTAGTCGAAGGACTAGTTGTAAAAAGTTTGGCAGGAGTTGGAGATCTTCCCATTTCTCCTGACAAAGCAAGATATGACAAAACTTTCAAACATGTTGATTTGTTAATCGTGGGTGCCGGAGAAGCAGGATTACTTGCGCTAAAGAAAGAATATAAGAAAAATAAATCAATAATTATACTTGATGATAAACCTAATGTTGGTGGATATAAAAATGAGTTAAATGAAAAAATTCCACAAGAGTTATTAAAAAATCTTTCTACAGACAATGTTATTCAACTACAAAGAACTACTGCCATAGGTTTATATGATCAAAATTATGTTGTGGCAGTTGAAAGAAGAAGTGATCATTTAAGTTCTGAAATTATTCCTAATTTTGCAAGAATGCGAACCTGGCATATTCGAGCAAAAAAGATAATTCTTGCAACAGGGGCTTTCCAAAGGCTAATAGTTTTTCCTAATAATGATCGTCCCGGCATTATGTTATCTCATGCTGCAGCAACATATTTAGACAAATATAGAGTCGGAACCTTTACTAACTGTGTTGTTTTCACAGTCGATGACAGCGGCTATAAAGATGCGCTCAGAATTCAAGACACTGGCACAAACGTTAAAGCAATCATAGATATTAGGCAAAAGGTATCAGGGCCACTTGTTGACCAAGTCAAGAAAAAAGGAATACAAATAATTACAGGATCGTGTGTCACAAACACTAATTCAGATGCAAGTGGTGCAATCTCGAGTTTATTTGTCACAAAATCTGATCTAAAAGGAAACATAAATGGCGAAACAAATGAAATCATTTGTGACCTTCTAGCAATTTCTGGTGGCTGGACTCCAACAGTTCATTTAGCAACTTATTTGAATATCAAACCTATTTGGAATCAAAACACTGCGTCTTTTAATTTAACTAAATTGCCAAAAAATATTGAGGCAGTAGGTTATGTGAAAGGTGATTTTGATAAATCAACTAATCCTCCTGCGGTCTTTTTTGGTTTAATTCCAGAAGGCGAAGATGCAAAAGTGTCATTTGTTGATTTACAAAGAGATGCCAATATTAGAGATTTACGAAGAGCCGTTGGAGCAGGCTTAACATCAATTGAACATGTCAAGCGCTACACAACAATTGGAACCGACCATGATCAAGGAAAAACTAGTGGGACCACAACCATTGGATTGCTTGCTCAATTAATAAATAAAGCCCCAGGTGAAGTTGGAACTTTAACTTTCAGACCGCCCTATATTGGGGTTCCCTTCTCAGCGCTGGCGGGAAGAGATCTAGGAATTCTTTCTGATCCAATTAGAACAACTTCTCTTCACAACTTGCATTTAAATGCGAAAGCTCCCATGGAAGATGTTGGGCAATGGAAACGCCCCTGGTATTTTCCTCTTGAAAAAGAAAATATGCATGATGCAGTTATCAGAGAATGTCGAGCAGCCAGAAATGATGTTGCGGCAATGGATGCTTCCACATTAGGAAAAATAGATATCCAAGGTCCAGATGCTGGAATTTTTCTTGATCGAATTTATACAAACATGTTTTCAACTTTAAAAGTTGGTTCAAGTAGATATGGCTTGATGTGTGGTGTTGACGGAATGGTCTTTGACGATGGTGTTACAACCAGAATCGCAGAAGATAGATTCTTAATGACCACGACAACTGGTGGAGCTGCGAAAGTTTTGGATTGGTTAGAAGAATGGCTCCAAACAGAATGGCCAGAACTAGATGTTTATTGCACCTCAGTGACCGAACATTGGTCAACTGTGGCAATCGTTGGGCCTAAAGCAAGAGCATTAATGGCCAAACTTTCACCTGACTTAGATGTATCTAATGAAGCATTTCCCTTTATGGAAAATCGATACGCCAATGTCGCAAATATTCCAGCACGAATTGCCAGGATTTCCTTTTCAGGTGAATTGGCTTATGAGATAAATGTTGAAGCATGGTTTGGCTCACACATTTGGCAGGAAGTTTTCAGCCAGGGTAAAGAATTTGGGATCACAGCTTATGGAACAGAAACAATGCACGTTTTACGTGCTGAAAAAGGTTTTGTGATTGTTGGCCAAGAAACAGATGGAACACAAACCCCTATGGATCTAGACATGGATTGGATAGTTTCAAAAAAGAAAGACTTTATCGGTAAAAGATCATTTGCTAGAACAGATACTTCGAGAACTGATAGGCATCAGCTGGTCGGACTTCTTCCAGTTCATAATCAAGATTTACTTCCAGAAGGCTCGTATGTAACTAAAGATGAAGAAACTATTGAAGATAGCGTTTCGAAACATATTGGTTATGTTACAAGTTCTTATTATTCGGATGCACTAGCTAGAACATTTGCCCTATCTCTAGTTGTGAACGGTAAATCTTTGATTGGAAAATTTGTTAGCATACCAGTTGGCGACAAAATTATTAAAGCTGAAATAGTAAACTCAGTGCTGTTTGATAAAGAAAATAGGCGTCGTGATGGTTAATTTGAAACAATTTAGAGAAAGTCCATTAAAGGGATCAAAATTAGGTTCAAAATCAACAATTTATTTACAAGAAAAACCTTTTGCAACGACTTTAGAAATTAGAGTTAAGCAGACAAGTGGCGCCAAAGGGAAAATTGAAAAGGTATTAAAAATCAAACTCCCAACAAAGGTAGGTTCTACCTTTAGAAATAAAGACTTCACAGTTTTAACACTTGGTCCAGATTGGTGGATGATCGTTGGTGCCACCACAAATCATGAAAAATTAATTCGTAAATCTACTGGCTCACAGTTTGTATCTATAGTTGATACTTCTGCTCAAAGAACATTTATTGAAGTTTCAGGCAAATATGCCCAAGCTGTTCTTGAACATGGCTGGGAAAACGATTTGAATGTACAAAATTTTCCAGGCGGAAGTTGTGCGCAAGGAATTTTGGCTAGAACTCCAGTAATTATTTATTATGGACCAATTGGCGTATATCATCTATATGTGAGAGCCTCATTTGCCCAACATTTGTGGAATTTTCTGACCGATGCTGCAACCGAGTATTTAGCTAAATAGAAAAGAGATAAAAACTTGAGTGCAATTATATTAGATGGCGTTGCAACTGCAGCCAAGGTTAAAAAGGATTTAGCCATCAGGGTTTCTAAATTAAAAGAACAAGGAATATTTCCTGGCTTGGGCACAGTTTTGGTAGGAAACGATCCTGGTTCTCATTCTTATGTAGGTGGCAAACATAAAGATTGTGCAGAAGTTGGTATAGCTTCTATTAAGGTTGAACTTCCAGATTCAGCCACAATGACAGAAGTTTTAAATGCTGTTACTGAACTAAATAAAAATCCAGAGTGTACCGGTTACATTGTGCAACTTCCACTTCCTAAAGGACTAAATTCAAATCTAGTACTTGAAAATATGGATCCTAAAAAAGATGCAGATGGATTACATCCCATAAATCTAGGCAGACTTGTTTTGGGCCAAAGCGCTCCCCTGCCTTGCACTCCACGAGGAATTGTTGAATTATTAAGAAACTACGACGTAAATATTGATGGTGCCGAAGTTGTAATTGTTGGGCGAGGAATTACTGTTGGAAGACCTTTAGGTTTATTACTGACAAGAAAATCTGAAAATGCCACAGTGACTCTTTGTCATACCGGAACTAAAGATTTAGACCAACACTTAAAAAGAGCAGACATCATTGTTGCAGCCGTTGGAGTTCCCCATCTAATTAAACGTGAAATGATTAAAAAAGGTGCTGCCCTATTAGACGTAGGAATCACTAGAACCGATAAAGGATTAATCGGAGATATTGACCCAGATGTGAAAGAAATCGCAGGATATTTTGCACCCATGCCAGGAGGAACTGGGCCCATGACAAGAGCAATGCTTTTAGCAAATGTTGTTGACGAAGCAGAAAGGTCTATTCAATGAAAGAAATATATGACTACATAATAGTTGGCGGAGGCTCAGCTGGATCAGTTTTAGGAAATAGATTAAGTGCTGATCCCAAAAATGAAGTTTTAGTTCTTGAAGCAGGTAGACCTGATTATTGGTGGGATGTTTATATTCACATGCCAGCAGCCTTAACTTTTCCTATCGGAAGCAAGTTTTATGACTGGAAATATCAAACTGCCCCTGAACCTTTTATGAACAACAGAAATGTTTATCACGGTCGAGGTAAAATTTTAGGCGGATCTGGTTCTATTAATGGCATGATTTTTCAACGCGGAAATCCTATGGATTATGAGCGTTGGGCAAGTGATCCAGGTATGCAAACTTGGGATTATGCGCACTGTCTTCCATATTTTAAAAAAATGGAAAACGCAATTGATGATCCTAAAACAATTTGGCGAGGCCATGAGGGTCCTTTGGTACTTGAAAAAGGTCCTGCAAAAAATCCACTATTCCAAGCATTTTTTAAATCTGCAGCCCAAGCCGGTTATCACTTAACTGATGATGTTAACGGATACAGGCAAGAAGGATTTGGGCCCTTTGATCGAAATGTTAGAAAGGGTAGAAGACTTTCTTCAGCTCGAGCATATTTACACCCAGTAAAGAATCGTAAAAACCTAACTATTAAAACCAGAGCAATGGTAGAAAAAGTTATATTTGAAGGAAATACTGCAGTTGGCGTAGAAGTTACTTTTAGAACAATTTTTGGCAAACGTAAGAGAATTATTAGAGGTAAAGAAATAATTCTTTGCGGAGGTGCAATAAATACACCTCAGATTTTACAATTATCTGGAATTGGCGATAAAGATTATTTAGAACAATTAGGTATAAAAAGTGTAAAACATCTTCCAGGTGTGGGAGAAAACTTGCAAGACCATTTGGAAGTTTATGTTCAATATTCTTGCACTAAACCTGTATCGCTACAACCAAATCTTAAACTCTGGAGAAGACCTTTCATTGGAGCTGCTTGGTTGTTTCTTAGAAAAGGGCCTGGAGCTTCCAATCATTTCGAGGGTGGCGGCTTTGCTAGAAGTAACGAAGATGTTAAATATCCAAATCTTATGTTTCACTTCCTACCTATTGCAGTTAGATACGACGGAACAGTGACAGTAAAAGGACATGGATATCAAATTCATTTAGGTCCAATGTATTCAGATGCTCGAGGACACGTAAAAATTACAAATTCTGATCCGTATACAAAACCAGAAATATTATTCAACTACTTGTCAACTGATCAAGATAAAAGGGAATGGGTTGAAGCGATAAAAGTTGCTCGAAACATTCTGACACAAAGTGCGATGGATGATTTTAATGGCGGAGAGATCTCTCCAGGTCTAAGTGTGCAAAATGATTCAGAAATTCTTGATTGGGTAGCCAAAGATGCTGAAACCGCTTATCACCCATCTTGCACCACAAAAATGGGAATTGATGAAATGTCTGTAGTAGATCCAATAAATATGCGAGTTCATGGGTTGAATGGCATTCGAGTTGTTGATGCTTCAGTATTTCCTTACGTGACAAATGCCAATATTTATGCCCCAGTGATGATGGTGGCAGAAAAAGCGGCTGATTTGATCCTGAATGAAAAACCCTTGGAGCCTATTGATGCTCAGTGGTACAAACACAAAGCTTAATAAGTTGTGAGCATTTGTCCTGGTTTAAATTCTTCCCGACCATCATGAGTTAACACCCAAACAGATTGTTCACCTTTTACAGTCCAACTATTAATTCCGCCAACAAGAGCCGTATTTTCATCAATTCCGACCAAAGTAACTCCTTTTGGAGTATTTATTAAATATTTTGTAATAATGTCTGGAATCCAACCAAGCATTCGATCAAAATGTGGAATTACCCTAATGTTTGGCAATAAACCTAATCCTTTAACATCTTCATTGTTTTTGCCAATTCTTATTCTCATCCTCGGCACCCACGTTGTTAAAGCCATTGCGCCAGCGCTACAACCTGCTAAGGATGCACCGTTCTCCCATTCATTAACAATCGAATTCCAAACAAGTGATTCTCTTAAGGTTTCTGCTAAATAAGTTGGATCACCTCCACTTAGATAAATTAATCCTGCGCCTTTTATTCTTTCTGCATATTCAGGATTATTGGCAGACTGGTGATCAAAAACTGGTAGCCATCTGGATTCAGCGTTTAATAATTCTGCTTGAGTTTGAGCTAAGTTTTTCCATTGTTTAAGTCTTGCTTGACTTTCTTGACCAGCTGCTGTGGAAAGTTGCACATAAACCGGGTTTTGATTGTTTAGTAATTCTTTTTCAACACTCAACATCACAGGTAACCACTCACCTGAACCGACCAAGGCGATAGTACCAGGGGCTTTCAATTCTTAACTTCAATTCTATATTGAGCATCCAGACGCAACACCAAGAACATAAGTGTAGGCAAAGCAAGTGTTCCAACAACCCAAAAAAATCCTGGCGTTATTGGCATATTCCACCACCACTTAACTTTTGGAAAGAAACTTTGATTTTTAAACTTTTGAAGTCTTCCTCGACCCAATTTGGTTTTGGCTCCCGCACCTGGACTCGAACCAGGAACCACTCGATTAACAGTCGAGTGCTCTGCCAATTGAGCTATGCGGGATTGACTTTTAACGCGAATGCAAACTTACCAATAACTCGTTTTTTAAGTGACTTGAGGTTACTCATGAACTGCCCATGGATTTTTCTCTCAATGCACGTCTAAATTCTTCAATATTGAGCAATTCTTGAAAAATTCGATCATGCTCAGCTGTCTGAGATTGTGGATCAATCCTTTGTAACTGACTCTTTAAATCAGCAATGGTTCTACCGGCATTTATTTCTAAAACTCGAGCAAATACTGAATCTACATATTTGCTGTCAACATTTCCCTTGAACTCTTCAACTGAGAGGGCTGCAACAAGTATTTTTAAATCATCGTCATCAGTATTTTGATGTACTTGGTTGGCAAGATCATCTGTAATTGATTTGTCGGAAATTGATTCATAAATATCTCTGTATGCTAAATGTGAATAACAATCTGGGTTTAGTTGATTAACCCATTGTGTAATTAAATTTGGGAACTGAAACATAATTTTTAAAGTTTCACGTTCGATTGATGTTTCTAAAGTATCTCTATAAATCTCTTTTTTATCACTTTTTACTTCTACTACTTCCGGTATTGATCTATTCTTATTTTGTCCAGCACTACCAACAGCTTGCACAACAGCGTTTGTTTCTGTACCTAACCATCCTGCTAATAATCTTGTATATTCAGGTCTTAGTGCAACATCTTTTATACTGGCAACCACAGGAGCTGCAGCTCGAAGCGCTGAGACTCTTCCTTCCGCTGTATCCAGATTAAAACCAGCAATTGTAGATTTAATAACAAATTCAAATAATGGAACTCTACTTTTAATTAATGAAAGTATGGCATCATTTCCACTTTTCTGTCTCAATTCGCAAGGATCAAGTCCGCTTTGTTCGACTGCAACAAAAGTTTGTGCTACAAAAGCTTGATCTAAAGAAAATGCTTTTAATGCAGCCTTTCTTCCAGCTTCATCTCCATCAAAAGTATAGATAATTTCACCTTTAAGTTGTTCTTGATCCATCAAAAATCTTCTTAGGACTCTGGTGTGATCTTCACCAAAAGCAGTGCCGCATGTTGCAACCGCTGTTGTGACTCCAGCTAAATGGCAAGCCATCACATCTGTATAACCTTCAACGATGACTGCTTGCTTAGAAGAGGCGATATCTTTTCTCGCTAAGTCAAGTCCATAAAGTACTTGGCTTTTCTTATAGACGGGAGTTTCTGGGGTATTTAAATATTTTGGCCCTTGATCATCGTCATAAAGTCTTCTTGCTCCAAAACCAACGACTTCGCCACTGGCATCTCGAATGGGCCAAATTAGTCGTCCTCTGAATCTGTCGTATGTACCTCTTTGGCCACTGACTGAAAGTCCTGCCAAAGTTAGCTCATCTTCGCTGAAACCTTTTTGTTTTAAATTATTTGTTAGCGAATCCCAGCCCTTAAATGCATATCCCACTCCAAACATATGGGCTGCAGCCTTGTCGAATCCTCGTTCTGTTAGGAATTTTCTTCCAGTTTCTGCTTCGGGAGAATTAAGGTTGTGAGCAAAAAATTCGGCCGCTAATTTGTTTGCTTCAAGAATTCTTTTACGCTGACCAGTATTTGGATTTGGTCCTCTAGAAGTTTCGTCGTAGCGAAGTTCAATATTATATTTATTTGCTAATTTTTCTACAACTTCGGTAAAAGATAGATGCTCAACTCTTTGGAGAAATCCAATTACATCGCCACCTTCCCCACAACCAAAGCAATACCAAAATCCTTTAGACGGGGTGACATGAAACGAAGGTGACTTCTCGTCATGAAATGGACACAAACCTTTTAAACTTGCTCCACCAGCACTTTTAAGTGATACGTGTTCTCGCACGACTTCATCAATTCGTGAGCGTTCGCGAACAAGGGAGACGTCTTCATTTCTAATTCGACCGGCCATGACCTTAGCCTACAAATTCTTTGGCTAATCTTCGAGCAGATGCGTCAGTTAAACTAGCTACTTGATCAATAATTGCCCTTTTGGCATCTTTATCGTTTTTCGCCACCCCGTATTGTTCCTTAAATTGAGGGTCTAATTTATTAGGATTTTTTTCTAAACCTGCCACAACTTCCATTAGTATTTCTTGCTCCAAAGCATAATGTTCAGCGGCACCTTTTCGTTGAAGAACGAATAGTTTAACTATGGATTTCATGACAGCAATTTTTGCTCGAGTTTTTATTGGAACTTGTAATTTTGCCTTTTCTCTATGGAATTCATTCTTTGAATAATAAGTTTTTGTCTCGTTTTCGATTTCGGATGTAAATTTACCAATGAGGTGACTTGTCATATTTTTCAATAAAGCTAAATCGTTTTGATTACCTTCAAATTTTCTTACCCACCAAGTTTCATTCAATAAACTCGGTAAAGCTTCAGAAATTACATCCACATCCAGATCAGTAGCATAATCAGCTTTTGTCAACCTCAAAATTTCCTCTACTTCAGCAGTTGTGAATAAAACAGAAGGATCTAGTAAATAAGCATTAATTGCATCTTCAATATCGTGAACGCTATAAGCGATGTCATCGGCTATATCCATTATTTGTGCTTCGAAAATTTTTTCTTGCCCAGTACGGTTTTTGCGAACCCATTCAAAAACTTCTCGATCCTCTTCATAAAATCCAAACTTAGAATTTATTCCATCAAAATTCCATGGATACTTAGTTGAAGCATCTAAAGTTGCTCTAGTTAAATTAAGTCCCCGAGATATGCCTTGACTAATATTTTTTGACTCTAATCTTGTTAATAATCTAAACGTCTGTGCATTTCCTTCAAAACCACCAATATCCAAGGAAACTTTGTGCAGCGCTTCTTCGCCATTGTGACCAAATGGGGGATGCCCGAGATCATGAGTTAAACAAGCGGTCTCAACAAGATCGGGATTACATCCAAGTTCTTCCCCTAACTCCCTTCCAATTTGAGCAACTTCTAAAGTGTGTGTGAGTCTTGTTCTTGGGAAATCAGATGAATCAAGTGCAAGTACCTGTGTTTTTGCGGCCAGCTTTCGCAGACTTGATGAATGCAATACTCGAGCACGATCTCTAATGAAAGGTTTGCGTTTCTTATTGATTGGATTATCTTCCACAAATCTTTCATAATCAAAATCTGTGTACTCAACTTCAATTTTATTAAACAGAATTTCCTTCATTTCTATCATTTATCATTCTATTACTAAGCATTATTATATAGTGTTTGCCATGGGGAAAATTAATAAAATTGGCCACAATTTAGTCCAGATCGCAATACTTTTATCTGGGACCCTCTATCAAATTAAGCCATATTTTTTTGGGTCATACATTGGCGACCCATTTGATGG
This sequence comes from uncultured Actinomycetes bacterium, assembly GCA_937896305.1. Taxonomy (GTDB): domain Bacteria; phylum Actinomycetota; class Actinomycetes; order S36-B12; family UBA5976; genus ATZT02. Next base: position 575 of record CALBND010000109.1, on the reverse strand, counting down.
CCGACTTATGGTTGTCTTACATCAGCATTGGTGGAATTTCCTACAAGGAGACCAAAGTTTTCTGGATACAGGATTTTTCTATCCTTTTCAGCGAGGCTTAGGGTTTAGTGATTCATTCCTTGTTCAAGGCCCTATATATGTCATAGCAAAATTTTTTGGCTTAAGCTCCCTTGACAGCTGGGCCGTGACAAATTCTGTGATGATGTTTCTATTTAATCTAGGAATCTTCTTAATTATTCGCTCTCTAATAAAAAATCAAGTAATTCGCTCGTTAATTTTACTTTCCTCTATTTTTTCATACACCTTAATTTCGTACTTCTACATGTATACAAATATATCAGGTTATGCGATTTCAATGTTGATGATTTACATATTAATTAGATTGATTCAAAATATAACTAATAATAATATTAATATCCTTATTTTATCAATTCTTGTTCCAGCACAGTTTCTGAGCGGATGGTACAGTGCTTTTTTTGTATCTTGCCTACTACTTATTATTACGACTATTAATATTTTATTTAATAGAAATAATTTTGTTCTAAGTTTAAGAAATATTTACAAAAGTATTAACA
>CALBND010000108.1 GCA_937896305.1 uncultured Actinomycetes bacterium | reverse complement strand
GTTCAAAACAAAGAATCGTTCCGTTAGGCAAGTCTTTAAAAATGGCAATCACAAATTACTTGACAAGGGTGAGAAGAAATATTGAAGGAAGTGATAAAAGTAAGGCACTCTTGCTCAATAAAAGAGGTAAAAGGTTAACTCGCCAAAGCATTTGGACCGCCATTCACCAGATTGCAACGCAAAACCAGATAGCAGACTTAACTCCCCATACACTTCGTCACGCATTTGCGACTCATTTATTAGAAGGTGGTGCAGATGTTCGGGTGGTACAGGAGTTACTAGGACATAGTTCTGTTAATACGACTCAGATTTATACCCATGTCACAGTGGAAAGGTTGAGGGAAGTTTTTGCCGAAACCCATCCACGAGCACGAAATTAACCCCCGGAGGTCAATTTCAAGTATTAGAGTTAACGCGTAGGCTTAAACCCATAAGCCCAGCCGGGTCGGTTGTGCAGAAAGCAAGGTTTAACAAGTGGCAAAAAAATCTGTTGACGATGATGGTTCACGTCTTGTCAAAGGTGAAAAAGTTGCACGTGAATTTCCAGTACCTAGCCCTTTAAGTAAACATGGTCCAGCTCGAATAATTGCCATGGTTAATCAAAAAGGTGGAGTCGGTAAGACCACTAGCACGATAAATCTTGGCGCAGCTTTAGCTGGATATGGCAGAAAAGTTTTGTTAGTAGATTTTGATCCACAAGGAGCGCTATCTGTTGGTTTAGGTATTCCAGTTTACCAACTTGAGAAAACACTTCGCCACGTTTTAGTGGGGGAGCAAATTCCTGCGAAGGATGTCTTAATAAAAACACAAGTAAAAAATCTTGATCTCCTGCCTTCCAATATCGAACTTGCTGCTGCTGAATTAGAATTGGTCAGCGAAGTTGGTCGTGAACATGTTTTAATGTCTGCGCTAAAACCATTAATCGATGAATACGATTACATGATAATTGACTGTCAACCATCTTTAGGTCTATTAACTGTTAACGCGTTAGCCGCAGCAGAAGGTTGCATCGTGCCTTTGGAAACCGAATATTTTGCCTTGCGGGGACTTGCACTTTTAACTCAAACCGTTGAAAAAATTAAGGGCAGAATAAATCCCAAACTAGAAATCATTGGAATTTTGCCAACTATGTATGATCCTCGAACCGTTCATGGACGTGAAGTATTAGAAAGAGTTGAAGAAGCCTTTGGCGACAAAGTGTTTGAAACTGTCATATCAAGAACAGTTAAATTTCCAGAGACCACAGCTGCCGGTGCACCGATAACTGAATATGCGCCTTCCTCACCAGCTGCAAAGGCATACAAAAGGCTTGCTCGAGAAGTGATAGTCAAACTCACATGACAACCACAATGCATGATAATTCTGTAACAGAATCTTCCAATAAATTTAATGTAAAATTAAATCAATTCGAAGGACCCTTTGATTTACTGCTTTCCTTAATCGCTAAGCATGAATTAGAAGTAACAGTATTAGCACTACATGTCGTTACTGATGATTTCTTGCAATATATTAAAGGACAGGGCAGTTCCTGGGATCTAGATGAAACCACAGAATTTTTAGTAATTGCTGCTACATTGCTTGATTTAAAAGCGGCACGGTTACTGCCTTCGGGTGAAGTTGAAGATGAAGAAGATATTTCTCGACTTGAAGCAAGAGACTTATTGTTTGCTCGATTGTTGCAATATAAAGCCTTCAAGGAAGTATCTGAATGGATGAATACCAAATTCATAACTGAAGGTAAACGCTACGCCAGATCTGTTTCCTTAGAACCACGATTTGCCAATCTTTTACCCGAAGTGATTTTAGGTTTGGGACCCCAGGAGTGGGCGAGATTAGCTGCAAAAGCCTTTGAAATTAAACCTATTCCATCTATTTCTTTAACACATCTACATTTAAACACTGTGAGTG
>CALBND010000107.1 GCA_937896305.1 uncultured Actinomycetes bacterium | reverse complement strand
GTGTAATTAGCAGTTTTTGATTTTGATTGTTTAAAAGCAGCTGTATTTCCCCAACGTTCTTTTACTTCAGCACCATAGTGGGACATATCAAATTTATAGTTTTCCATGAATATTAATTATGCCTTATTGACACATTGGACTTTGAATTGCGAGGTTAAATTAAACTAGGTTTTGTTGTAACAATACTGGAATTTTGCCATGTGCCATAGGTAGCAATAGTTGGTAAGCATCTAATTTTAAGGCATCAGCAATGGCCCACAAATTATCCATAGAAGGAGAGAGGTGACCATTTTCGATTCTTGAAATTGTTTTGCGATCTAATTCTGCTATTTCAGCTAATCTTTCTTGGCTTAAGCGCGCTTTTTTTCTTTGGTTTCTGATACTGATCCCAAAGTTAACTCTTCGTTGTTTAATTTCTGCATCAAGTGAGGTCACTGGGAAATAAAATAAAAAATTTTATTTAAAACAATACCTAAAAAGGGACTACGCAATTTGGACAATGTCCAAATTGTTTTAGAGACGTTCCACAATCCAATCGATGCAATTAGTTAAAGCTTGCACATCACTTAATTCAACTGATGGAAATATCCCAATTCGGATTTGGTTTTTTCCAAGTTTTCTATAAGAGTCTGTGTCAACAATTCCATTAGCTCTGAGGATTGCAGAAATTTCAATGGCATCTATTGAATCTATGAAGTCAATAGTTGCTACCACGGTTGATCTTAATTCTTTCTTTTCTACAAATGGTTTAGCAAAATCTTTAGATTCAGCCCAATTATATAAATGATCTGAAGATTGTTTTGATTTATTAGCAGATCAAGCTAATCCACCTTGTTCATTAAACCAAGCAACTTGATTTTCAAACATATGAATTGTTGCTAGTGCTGGGGTGTTATAAGTTTGTTGCAATCTGGAATTTTCTAAAGCAATTGAAAGATCTAAAAACGGTGGTTGCCAGCGATCAGTTTCTTTAATTTCTTCAATTCGAGCAATTGCATCTGGGCTTAGTAGAGCTGTGAAAAAACCACCATCAGAACCAAATGATTTTTGTGGAGCAAAATAGTAAACATCAAATTCTTTAGGATCAACCAGAGCACCACCAGCAGCACTTGTGGCATCTACCAAATGTAAGCCTTTAGCGTTTGGTCTTTTTACCCTTTGCATAACAGCAGTACTGGTTTCATTGTGGGCTGTTGCGTAAGCATCAAATATTTCATTAGGCACAAACTCTGGTGCATCACCAGGTTCAGCTTTGATGATGTCAATGTTTTTTAAAAACGGGGCATTCTTAGCTGCAGTTGCAAACTTATTTGTGAATTCACCAAAAGATAAAAATTGTGCATTTTCTTTTATTAATCCAAAGATTGCCGCATCCCAGAAAGCAGTTGTGCCACCATTGCCAATTATCACTTCATAACCATCTGGCAATTGAAAAAGATTAGTTAAACCTTCTCGAAGATTTTTAACAACATCTCGCACAGTTTTTTGTCTATGAGAGGTTCCTAAGTAACCAGGATTAGCTGCAACTAGAGCTGCTAATTGGGTGACACGAATTTTGCTGGGACCAGAACCAAAACGTGCATCTTTAGGTTTTAATTCGTTGGGGATAACCAAGTTTGGTAAATCTTTTGCCACGGTTATTCCTTTTAGTATTGAGGAATTATTTTATCTGAAAATCCAGATACTGTTTCAGCACTACGGGCACCTTTGCCTACATAGGTTGCTGATGGTCGAACTAATTTTCCAGTTAATTTTTGTTCTAAGATGTGTGCTGACCAACCAGCTAATCTGGCGCAAGTAAACATTGAAGTAAACATGTGTGCGGGAACTTGGGCATAATCCAAAACAATTGCAGCCCAGAATTCAACGTTTGTTTCTAATACTCTTTCTGGATGTCTTTCATGCAATTCTTTTAAAGCTGCCTTTTCTAATGCTTCTGCAATTTCATATCTTGGCGAACCTAGTTCTTGCGCGGTTCTTCTTAAGACCTTGGCCCTTGGATCTTGAGCGCGATAAACACGATGACCAAAGCCCATTAATCTTTCTTTGGAATCAAGTAAATTTTTAATATAAGTTGTGGGATCAATTCCTTTTTCAATTTCTTCAATCATGTGCAACACACGACTTGGTGCTCCACCATGTAGTGGTCCACTCATTGCACCCACTGCACCCGAAATTGCAGCTGCAGCATCGGCCCCTGTTGAGGCAATAACTCTTGCTGTAAAAGTTGAAGCATTCATGCCATGTTCAGCAGCAGAAACAAAATAAGCATCAATTGCTTTGATGTGTTTTGGATCTGGTTCTCCACGCCATCTTTTCATAAATCTTTCAACAGAAGTTTTTGAATTAGAAATGTGATCTTCTGAAACAGGTGTTTGATCACCGCGAGCTGATTGAGCAACATACATTAAAGCTGCAGCAGTAATTTTTGATAAATCTTCTCTTACTTGTTCTGGAGTTATATCTAACATTGGTTTTAAGTTCCAACGAGTAGCAAGTTGTGCTACTGAACTTTGCACATCAACTCGAGTATCACCAGTTTTACAAGGAATTTCATGAACTTCTGGAATTGGTAAGCCTGGTGAAAAATTATCATCAACTAACAATCCCCAAACGGGACCAAAACTTACGCGACCAACTAAATCTTCAATGTCAACACCGCGGTAGCGAAGTGCTCCGCCTTCACGATCTGGTTCTGCAATGGTTGTTTCAAAGGCAATGATTCCTTCGAGACCGGGAACGAAATCTGGCATCTCTGACCTTTCGGTTGAGGAGTTGATGTGTCACTATCTTTGCCTAAGGCTTTGCTCATGGTGGAATCGGGTTATGAATAACAATAAAGAATGGTTTGAATCGCTTAGAATTTCTTATGAGCAAGGCGAATTAAATGAGAGTGATGTGGCCCACACTCCAATTGAACAGTTTAATAATTGGCTGACCTACGCCATTGATAAAAAAATAGCTGAACCTAACGCAATGGTTTTAACAACAGTTGGACAAGATGCTCAACCAAGTGCCAGAAATGTTTTATTGAAATCTGCTGATGAAAAAGGATTTATCTTTTTCACTAATAAATCCTCAAGCAAAGCAACTGATTTAGCAAAGAACAATAAATGCTCATTGCTATTTTCTTGGCTGCAATTACATAGACAAGTAATAATTAAAGGTCAAGCTGAAGAAATAAGTGAAACAGATTCTAAAGCTTATTTTGCAACAAGACCCTATGGTTCTCAAATAAGTGCTTGGGTTAGTCAACAATCTAATGTCATAGCAAATAGAGAAGAATTAGAAAATAAAGTTAAAGAGTTTATGGAAAAATATCCAATTGACGTTCCTATGCCCAATCATTGGGGAGGGTATTTAGTTAAACCTTTGGAAATAGAATTTTGGCAAGGTAGACCCTCAAGATTGCATGATCGAATTAGATATACCAAAAAGGGTAATGATTGGGTTATTGAGCGAATCGCTCCTTAATATCTTTTTCACCCTTACTTGCTTTATATCTTCTTAAAGTTTCATCTCTTTCTTCACTGTGATCAAGCATTCTTTCGGGATAACCATGCAAATAACCATCTGTTTGATCCCAAGGAGTGTGTGCACTAATTCCAGTTAAATGTCTTAATTCAGGGATCCAAGTTCTAACATAATTTGCTTGTGGATCAAATTTTTCTGCTTGCATCATGGGATTAAATATTCGGTAATAAGGTGAAGCATCTGTTCCACAACCTGCAGTCCATTGCCAACCATGAGAGTTACTTGCAATGTCGCCATCAAGTAAATGTTTCATAAACCACTGAGCACCATGTCGCCAGTGAATATGTAAATCTTTGACCAAGAAGGAAGCCACAATCATTCTGACTCTGTTATGCATCCAGCCAGATTCCTTTAATTGGCGCATGCCAGCATCAACAATAGGAAAACCTGTTTTGCCTTCTTGCCAGATTTTTAGTCTATTTAAATAGTCAGCTTCTTGATCCCAACCCATTAATTCCCATTTTTGGTCTAATGATTTAGTTTCACTTTCAGGGGCATTTGCTAAAACTTCGGCATAAAATTCTCGCCAACAGATTTCTTTTCTAAAAGTTTCTTGATCTTTAGTGTCATTTAAATTAATCAAAAGAGTTCGTGGATGGATTTCACCAAATCTTAAGGCAATACTTAATTTGCTAGTTCCTGCTAAGTCTGGTCGGTTTCTGTGTTCATCATAATTATTGATTGCATTTTTCATAAATATTTCAAATAAATTTAAAGCATTTTCTTCCCCAGCTTCAGGAATTGGAATAACTGCATTAACTTCAGGAAGTGGTTGACTTTTTATGGGCAGATACCAATTTGGAAGCGTTTTAGGTAATTGTGCAGGTTTTCGCCATCCATGTTTAAACCAGGAACGATAAAAAGGTGTGAAAACTCGGTATGCGGTGCCATCATCTTTTGTAACTCGAAGTGGTGCTACTGCATAAGGAGAACCAGTTCTAGTAAGTGAAATATTTATTTTTGCTAACTCTTTTTCAACCGCAATGTCTCGTTGTCTTCCATATGGTTCGAAGTCTTCTGCGATATGTACAAACTTTGTTCCAATATTTTTGGCAATTTCTGGAACAACTTTTAGGGGATCTCCATATTGAATTAAAAGATTGCCACCTAAGGATTTATTTAAGGATGTTAATGAAGCATTTTGATATGCCTTTAATGGTTGGCCAGCCTCATCAAAAACTTCTGGGTCGATGACAAATAGTGCAACAACTTGATTGTCGCCTTCATCTGCCGCATTTGCAATTGCCATATTTAGTGCAGGGTTATCGTGAAGACGAAGATCTCGGCGAAACCACATCAAAGTAGGCATAGTCATAGATTAGATGTCTATATATATAGTGCGCAAAATATGTGCCCAGATTCAATATTTCATGAGAAGTTCATCACGTTGTCTCTCAGGCTTGACTATTTATATGGCGATAAATTCACTATTACGTGTTAGTTTGGAATGTAATGAAAAAAATACTTTTGAGCATATTTGCCACTTTATTCATCACCACCAGTTTGGTGATGCCAGCTTCTGCTGCAGGAATTCCTGATTATCCAGGAATAGACAAATTAACTCGTGGTGTAGAAAACAGTGCCGTTAAAGAAGTTCAAAAGGCATTGATAAAGCTTGGCTATCCAATTTCTGTTGCCAATGGAAAATATGGTCCACAAACCACTTCTGCAATTAAAGATTTTTATTTCGAACAAGGCGATATTGATGAAGGTTTGGAATTAGGTCCAGCAGGTTGGAAAGTGATCTTTCAAACTTTAAATAATCAAGAAAGTAAACAACCAGTAGTAGATCCAGGGGTCGTTGAAGATAACTCGCAAGATCAAGTAACACCTGATTTAGTTGCCAGAGATGGGGAAGACCCAAGTCGAACAGCGATTAGATCTGAAAAAGTAGGCAAAGTCTTAGCAATTGCTGCCAGTGTAAAAGGAACAAAATATGTCAGAGGTGGAACAACCACTAAAGGATTTGATTGTTCTGGATTTGTGCTTTATGCCATGAAACCTGCTGGAGTAAAATTTGGCAGAACTTCCCGAGATATGAGAAAAGAAACTCCAAAAATTAGTAGAGAAGATTTACGTCCTGGTGATTTAGTTTTTTATCATAACAAAAAAGGAACTGTTTATCACGTAGCAATTTATGCAGGCAATGGAAAGATTTGGCATGCAAGAAGACCTGGTTTGAGATTGGCTAAAACAAATATTTATGCGAAAAAAGTTTCTTACGGAAAAGTTAATTACGCTTAATTAATCATCGTCTTCGTCATGGGCGTATAACGTTTTCTCTAAAAAATGAGTTGATCTAAGAATTGCTACTACAACTAGTGTCATACCAGCTGCTGATAATTGAAAACCTAAACCAATTGCACAACCCATTGCTGCTGTGGCAAAAACAGTCGCAGCTGTAGTTACCCCACTAACACCCGATTTTTTGCGAGAAAAAATTAAACCAGCACCAAGAAATCCAATACCGGTCATGATCGCATGCATTGCTCTTGTGGGATCACCAAATTGTGTATTTATATCAACGAAGGAACCTATTGAAACAACTAGTGCTGAAGCAGCTGCAACTAAAGCCATGGTTCTTGGTCCAGCTGATTTACCAGCACGATCTCTTTCATAACCAATAATAGATCCAAGTACAGCAGCTAAAATTGTATTAATAATTACAACTAATTGTTGCCAACCATCAGCCATACCCAAATCAATCATGGACATATCTTAGCCCAATTTTATTAAATTAAATACATAAAACTTAAAAGTGCCCTCGGAGGGAATTGAACCCCCAACCTATTGCTTAGGACGCAGTCGCTCTATCCGTTGAGCTACGAGGGCTAAGTCGTAACAATTAAGAGCCTAATTGATGCCTTGAATAACAACTAGCTTCAGCGTTGGAATTTAAAAGAACTGAAGCTAGTTTATTTAATATTGCCTATTTCCTTGTAATCGTTTGAGGAAACTTGATACTGATATTTTCAGCAATCGTTAACTCAATGGATATCTCACACATTTTATTTTTCTTTAAGGTTACTTTTCTACCTTTTGCAGAGCAATCATCAGGATTTTCTACACTAACAACTTGCGTTAATCCCTTTGGAGCTTTTGGAATAGTAACTGTTTTATTAGTTGTTTTATTTGGAATTTTGACATCTACTTGTTTGACATAATTATTCACTTTTTTGTCCATTGCCCTTGTCAACTCAAGTCCATCTAGTTGTTCATTTACTGACAACAAGATAGTTTTAGAAGTCTTAGCAACTGGAACATAGTCACATTCTTGACCAGTTTGACCCGCTACTTCCCAATCACTACACACTCTTAAACCTGGATTTTTTGCAGCTTTCTTGCTTGCGGTTTCTTTAGCAAGTTGGCCACCTGCCATGTTGATTGCCCATTGATCAAGCAGTGCCGCTCTTTCAGCAGCAGAGTATTCATAAACTGTGTTACCAATTTGATAACGAAGCACATTGTATTGAGAATCATTTTCTAATTGCAATCTAATTTCGGAAACTTTATTTGCTGCCGAAGCTGAGTTAATACTTTTTGCGGCTAAAGGAATTGTGACACATGTGCCACCGCCTCCAGAGCCATTAAAAGTACTTGTGTAAGACCATGTTTTACAAACTTCTTGTCCTGGATTTGCGTTGGCCTCAGCAATTGCATCGGCTTCTGCTTGGGATCTTTGATTTGTAATACTTTGTTGTTCTTGTTGATATTGAGTGATAGCTGCTGAAATATCTAAAGTTCCACCAGAATCAAGATAATTTTGAAAAACTTCACCACCAATTATGTTTGCTTGGTGATATGTCTCTGTATGACAAATGGTTTTGTATCCACCACCAGCAGATGATTCGCCATATTTTATTGGGAAATCAGCAGGACAGCTCACATCCCCATCGAATGTTAGATCTGCCTGAGCTGGATTTATTAGTAACATATTTGAGATAAGAATTATTGCCAAAACTATAATTTTTTTCATTTCAACTTCATCCCCTTAGATTGTGATTATTACACTAAAGGAAGCCACTGACAAAAAAAATGTCCAAATTGTGTTGTTAAAAAGGTATCTCAAGCTACTTAGTGCAATAAAACAGTTAACTTTTCTCCTGAATTAATTGCTAAAGCCAGCGCATTTTGACTGCTAGTTGTGACCATAACTATTGAACCTGCCCCAGAGCCAAATGATGATTTTTTTGTAGCAATGGCAACCACGCTAACTTTTGCAGCAACTACTCCTCCTGATAATTCATTGTTTTTATTTAATCTCACAACATCAACAATGGCACCAGGTTTTAATATTGAAGCAATTTCTGAATCAACAATTCTTACTCCTACAACTCTTTGATCTGAAGTATTTTCTTTACTAGCTAAAACTCTGGTCACACTTATTTGTTCATTTTCAGCAATATTTCCCGAAAGCATCCGTCCAACAATTTGATCTATAGTTAAGAAACCTGGAGCAATTGCTATTGCTGGGATTCTTATTTCTTTTAAATCTTTTCTTGTTAATAGGGTCCCTGCCTCTAAATTCTGGGCTGCAACTATTACTGGTTTAGTAATAAAATATTGAGCCATATTTTGAAGAGTGGAATAGATAACTATTGCGATTAAGGCATAAGCAATAGTTTTGCGATAGATCCGAAATAGGGTGAATAGTTCTTTTTTATCAATTGTGTATTTAGGAAAGTTCATCTTGTAAAGATAAAGGATTTAGCACTACTTTTACTTATTACTTAAATCAAACTGTGGATAACTATTTATCCTTTTTAGGAGTGCTAGCTTTTTTCTCAGGTTTGGTAGCTTTTGTTTCAGTCTTGGATTCTTTTTTAGGGGCTTCTTTAGTTTTCTCTTCTTTTTTAGCAGGGGCTTCAGCAGTGGTCTTTTTTTCTCGTGAATCGTTTCGATAAAAACCAGAACCTTTAAAAACAACACCGACTGAACTAAATTTCTTTCTTACCTGCCCACCACATTCTGGGCATTTAGTGATGGCGGTGTCTGTGAAGGATTGAACAACTTCAAAATCATGTCCACATTTAGAACATCCATATTGATATGTAGGCATAAGACATATTGTGCCAATTGCGCAAGTTTGTACTTAAACCGCCGTACTCTTATCTATATGGGTTTTTCTCCTTATTTATTAGTGGGCTTAGGCGGAGCCATTGGTAGCGTTTTACGTTGGATGATTTCAATTCGTTTAGATGATTCACTAGGCCGACTGCCACTAGGAAGTGTTGGTTTTGCTTGGCCAACTTTAATTGTCAACGTGATTGGTTGTTTTGCTATTGGATATGTGGCAGGACATCGAAAACACAGCCTTGATGTTTGGCATTTTTGGGTGGTCGGTGTTTTAGGTGGATTCACTACTTTTTCAACATTTGCCTTGGAAACTTCTTGGCAATTACAAGACCAAAACTGGTTTCTAGGATTTCTTTATATAGGAGTAACTTTTGGTGCTTGCTTATTAGCAACTAGTTATGCCTTAAAAAAGAGTGAACAAAGAAGTGATCGATGAACGAAACCGTGCCAACATTATTTGCGGTTGCTTTAGGCGGAGCACTAGGAGCAATGCTTAGATTTAGACTTCGTAATTTAACTACCAAAGCTGCTATTCCCATAATGACTTTTCCAGGAAATATTTTGGCTTCATTTATTTTAGGTTTAGTTACTGCTTTATTTGCTGATGCATTTTTTGCAGTCCAAAGCTGGCAATCTTGGTTTCAACCTTTCCTAACTGTTGGTTTTGCTGGTTCTTTATCTACTTTTTCTTCCCTAATGTTAGAGATGGAAGAAATTAGAAAAAAGAGAACTATTTTAATAAGTTTTGGCTACGGCTTTGCTACTTTAGTCCTTGGTTTAGCCGCTTTAGGTTTAGGAATATTTTTAGGAACCAGCGTATCTATTTAAGTATCAATTGGTGTGAAATGAATTGATCTTAAAGGTGTAGCAATTGTGTGAACTGGTTGATCATGATCTTCTTTAGGAATTTCTAAAAGAAATTCATCATCAAACAAAAAAACTATTCGTCTTACTGTTTCTGGCAATTGTTTTAAAACTCGATCATAAAATCCTTTACCTTTGCCCAATCTGGTGCCATGCACATCAACTGCTAGGCCAGGTAAAATTATGGCACCTAAATTTGTTAAATCTTTTGCCATCACACCTTGACCAACTGGTTCACTAATTCCAAAGGGGCCATTTTTAAATTCCTGGGGATTTTTAAGCCATAACAAATCATCATTTTCAATTCGAGGTAGCCAAACATTTCTTCCTGAATCCATAACTTCTTTAATTAAATCTTTAGTCGGAGGTTCTTCTGGTAGTGACATATAAATTGCGACATCGCCAACATATTTAGATATTTCAAATAATCCACGTTTAGTTAGTTGTTCAATAAAATAGGGCTCAAGTGAAGTACTGCGTCTGGTTGCTTGCAGACTTTTGCGCAAAGATTGCTTGGCTTCTTGGGTACTTGGGCTAGTCATAGGCCTAACAGCATAGTGAAACAGCGTAATGTCTACCTTAATAACAAACGGGAGTTTTTACTAAATGGCAAAGGTAACAAAAGTAGTTGTGCCAGTTGCAGGTTATGGCACACGTTTTTTGCCTGCCACCAAAGCAACTCCTAAAGAAATGTTGCCTGTTGTTGATAAACCTGCCATCCAATATGTGGTGGAAGAAGCAGTAGCAGCTGGATTATCAGATGTGCTTTTTATTACCGGTAGAAGTAAAAGAGCACTCGAAGATCATTTTGATTCCTCCCCAGAATTAGAAGCAGAATTAAGTAAACAAAATAAAGATGAATTAATTAAAAAAGTTAAAGATCCAGCAGATTTAGCAAATATCCATTTTGTGAGACAAGGAACTCCTCAAGGTTTAGGTCACGCAGTTTTTATGGCCAAACAGCATGTAGGACACGAACCATTTGCTGTTTTATTAGGTGATGACTTAATTGATCCAAGAGATTATGTTTTAAAGAAAATGTTTGAAGTACAAGAAAACTTTGGTGGTTCTGTTGTTTTATTAATGGAAGTCAAACCAGAAGAAATCCATCTTTATGGCAGCGCTCAAGTTGAAAAAACTAATGACGATGCAGTTGTAAAAGTTGTGGATCTAGTTGAGAAACCAAATCAAAAGGATGCTCCAAGTAATTACGCAGTCATTGGCAGATACTTATTTAATCCAAAAGTATTTGAAGTATTAGAAAAAACTAAGCCAGGTAAAAATGGTGAAATTCAATTAACAGATGCTATGAAAACTTTAGCTAAAGATATTTCTCCAGCAGAGGGTGGAGGATTACACGCAGTTATTTTTAAAGGTAGAAGATATGACACTGGCGATAAACTTTCCTATTTGCAATCTGTGGTGCAACTTGCTGTGGAAAGAGAAGACTTAGGACCAGAATTTAAAAAGTGGTTAAAAAAATTTACCGGTGAATTAGGAAATTAATTATGGCGCCTTTTTGGCCCGTTGAGTTAAAACATAACGATCTAGTTTTAAGGCCTTTGAGATATTTAGATCGAAATAAATGGAAAAAATTAAGGAATCGTAATCTGGAATGGCTGGGGGCATGGGAAGCAACTGTTCCTAAAGAATTTGGTAGTTCAAATATAAAGTTCTTTGAATTAGTCAGAAATCTAAAAATAGAGGCAAAGAACTATCGAGCACTTCCCTTTGTGATGCAATACAAGTCAGATATTTGTGGGCAATTAACGGTAGCCAACATTAATTATGGATCAGCTAGAAATGCTCAT